>MVQR01000193.1 GCA_002067815.1 Syntrophus sp. PtaB.Bin001
AAGCGGCAGGATATTCATGGCTTCGGGATCGCCGAAACGGGCATTGTATTCGAGAAGTTTCACGCCCGAGCGGGTGATCATAAATCCTCCATACATCACGCCCTTGTAGTAAAGGCCGGTTTCCCTGTAAAGAGCGTTTGCGACAGCTTGGGTAATGGCCATGCCTGCCTGGATGTCTTTTTCATTCAGGAAAGGCAATAGATGATTTTCGCAGGAATAGGAACCCATCCCTCCGGTGTTGGGGCCTTGATCGCCAACAAAGCGTCGCTTGTGGTCCTGGACGGGCGGCGTTGCCACTACCGTTTTGCCATCACAAAGACACTGTAGAGAAAATTCCTCTCCTTCGAGCTTTTCTTCGATCGTTACAGCGGCATGGCTTTTTAATATTTCCCGGCAGGCCTCCAGGGCTTCGCTTCGGGATTGGAAGTGATCCCCTTGGACCAGCACCCCCTTGCCGCCGGTCAACCCATCCGGTTTGATTACGATCCCTTCAAGGTCATCAAGAAAGGCTTCTATTCCATTAATTGAGGAAAAATTATTAAATTTGATGTTTCCCGGAATATTATACTTTTGGAGCAAATTCCTGGTGAAGGATTTTGAGGTTTCCAGGCGGGCCAGAGCTTTCAAAGGGCCGATGCAGGGGATGCCCATTTGGGTTAGGAAATCAGCCACGCCATTGTTCAAAGGGTCTTCCGGACCGATTACTGCAAAATCAACGGCACAGGTTTTTGCAAATTCCTGAATTGCGTTCAGATTATCATAAGTGCCCAGGTTAATTTTTTCAGAAAGAGATGCGATTCCTGGATTATTCGTTTTCATGTAGGAAAAAAGTTTGGGATGATGTGTCGAACGTGTGATTGTTTCTGCGAGGACATGTTCTCTTGCTCCATTGCCTATAAGTAGGATATTCTTCATTTTATCAACCCTCCGGACATCATCGGTGATCAAATTTCTTAACGGCAGGCATAAATATCGGAAAAAACATCGTGAGTCAATTAAATCCGAATGAAACTCGGCCGATCCATTTACTGGAGAAAGGGTTCTTTTGGTTGCCGATATTTTTTAGAATGCCCGGAGCGGATTCTTGATCGATTGTCGATGTTTGCATGCCTACCTCCAAAATTTACGTGTATGCTTATAATGGATCAAATAAATGAAGAATGCATTTTTGCCGTTTCCTCCCGAGCTTGACAGGGGTAACGCTAATTGGTAGAGAAAGCGACCTTTGATATGTTTATCTGATTTGATCAGATGGAATAAATTTACATCTTTTTAAATGCCAAACCCAAACGAAGATTAGATAAAAAAGAATGCATGGAATGGGGTATGTCATGAGTATGCCAATCGACCAAAAAAGTTATTATCCCGTGGGAGTTGTCATTCTTGCCGCAGGCAAAGGGACTCGGATGAAATCCGAACGCGCAAAAGTTCTTCATAGCGTCTGTGGGCGGCCTATGCTTTCATATTCAATCATGCTTGCCAGGATGGTCAAGGCTGAAAAAATAATAGTTGTTGTTGGTCACCAGGCAGACATTGTTCGAGATACTTTCAAAGATGAAGGGCTGCTTTTTGTTGAGCAGCGTGAACAATTGGGTACCGGGCATGCTGTTCTGCAGGCCAGGAGCGAGTTTGAAAATTTTGCCGGTGTCATTTTAATTTTGTGCGGAGATGTCCCTCTTCTTTCAATAGAAACGATCCACCATCTTTTCGACTGTCATACAAAAGAAAAGGCCATCGTAACGGTTCTTACAGCCATGATGGACAATCCGTTCGGCTATGGTCGCGTTATCAAGAAGTCCACGGGAGAAGTGATCAAAATTGTGGAAGAGAGGGATGCATCAGTCGAAGAAAAAAAGGTAAAAGAAATCAATTCAGGAATATATTGTGTCGATAGTCAATTTCTCTTTAACGCTGTAGGAGAAATAAGAAATAACAATGCGCAGAAAGAGTACTATCTCACAGATATAATAGAAATCGCAGGCAAGAGAAATTTACCAGTCAGGGCTGTCATAGCAGATGATGCGGAAGAGATCATGGGTATCAATACGATAGAGGACCTTCAAAGAGCGGAAGACCGGATGAGCAAGACGGCAAAATGAAAGATATCTCAGGAAAATTTGGTTGTGAATTAAATAATATTAATGATAACAATCTATTAAGATGATGAATCTGGGTTCTTTGAAGATAGGGAATAATATTGTTTTGGCTCCCATGGCTGGGATTTCCAATCTGTCTTTCAGGGTTATAGCTAGGGAAAAGGGATGTTCTTTGGCCTTTACTGAAATGATCAGCGCCAATGGATTGGTTCGTCAGAATTTAAAAAGCAGTGATTATATGCTGTCAAGCAGCGAAGATAAACCACTGGGTGTGCAGATATTTGGGAATGATCCGGTTATCATGGCTGAAGCCGCACAGATTGTTGCCGAGCGGGGAGCGGATCTGATCGACATAAACATGGGATGTCCGGTCAAAAAAGTAGTGAAAAATGGCGCCGGAGCAGCTTTACTTAAAGATCCTGGCTTAGTGTCACAGATACTGGCCGCGGTCAGAAAAGCGACTCAAAAACCTTTGACGGTGAAGATTAGATCCGGATGGAATGTTCAAAACATCAATGCTGTACAGATTGCCCGAATTGCAGAGGAACAAGGAGTCGATGCTGTTATTGTTCATGCAAGGACGGCAGTCCAAGGATTTTCCGGTTCAGCTGATTGGACGGTTATTGAAAAGGTTAAAAATTCTGTGGGAATTAAAGTGATTGGAAACGGTGATGTCAAATCAGGGGGTGATGCATGGCGCATGGTCGAAACAACTGGTTGTGACGGCGTCATGATCGGGAGGGGATCATTAGGAAATCCTTGGATATTTACGGATGTACTAACCTATCAGTCGACTAAGTCAACTCATGTCGGTCCTACTTTACATGAGCGTAAAGAAATGATTTTAAGACATTTCAACAGGGAATCTGGTTTTGGGGATGGATCGAATTCTGTAAAGCGTTTCCGAAAACATCTTCTCTGGTATACGAGAGGCTTAAGGGGAGGATCTGCTTTTCGGGCGAAAGTTACGGCAATAAGCGAAAAAAAATTATTGCTGCAAGAGATTGAAAATTTTTTTGAACAGGCTGAGCTGCCTTATCAACAAATAAGGTCTTGACTTTTAGGCAGATTGCGTATTGTAATAAAAACAATCTCATTGGCTTGAACAACAAAGGGTGGGGAAAGTCCGTGGGTAAAATAGAAATTGGCTAAGATTGAATGGGCATGTTCTGTAAAACTGATTCTTCTCAAGTCGGATAAGTTGTTGGAGTGAAAAGTGGAACTGATGATATTTAATGAGTTGGAAGAAAAAATTAGAAGTTTGGCACAGGAACATGCTTTGCTGAAAAAGAGGAATGCTGAATTAGAGGAACAGTTAAGAATTAAAACATCCGAGTTGGAAGAGCTAAATACTGCGGTAAAGGATTTTGATGAGGAAAGAATAGCGATCCGCACGAAGGTAGATTCTCTCTTGGAACTGCTTCAGGATGTTAAGGTGCACCGGTAGGCCTTGTCATTGGGTTGTGCATGAAAAAGAATTATCACATCAAGATACTGGGGCAGGAATTTACCGTTTTAAGTGATTCGGGGGATGAACATGTAGAAAGCGTAATGGCATACGTTAATCATAAGGTGATGGAATTGGAAAGTAGAGTTCCAAATACCAGTACACTTAATATTGCCATACTAACCGCTTTAAACATTGCAGACGAATATATTAAACTCTTTAAAGGTAATAAAGAAGAAGTCTACAATCAAATAGATAGACAGGTACAAAATTTGATCAATCTTATTGATGAAGTAAGTTAAAATCTCCCTGCAATGTGCGTGATTAGCTTTCTGTTTTTGAGCCAACACCAAGTAAACGGGAACCTTCCCTTGTTTGAGGTGTGCTAGCCTGCCGTATCCGCAATGAGCGGATGACAGGAAGCCTGATGCAAACAATAGGGTGCCCACTTTGAACTCCGGTTCAAAATGGTTGTTAACACGGCATATGCGGGGTATGATTAAGTCAAACCTTTTTTGCCGCTGCTTTCCCTGAATTATCCTCAACAAACCCTCTTATCGCTTTATTATCATTTTCAAGCCGCATAGCATCATTATTGCTGCGATGCTGTTATGACGGTATGTCAGGATACCGGATGTTTTAACCGGAGATGATATCGTGTGTTTGGGATTCAGAGCGGTTTATGAGGAGGTAAATTATTTTGCTGAATAATACTTTTATAGCGTTAACGATGTTCGGGTTAATTGCCATCGGTTTGGCAATTGGGTATTTCTTGAAATTCAGGCTTTCCCAGAAACGCCTGGAATCTTCTGAAAATCTGGCACTGCGGATTATTGATGAAGCTAAGAAAGAGGCTGAAACAATAAAGAAGGAAGCTTTACTCCAGACGAAGGAGAACCTTCTCAAGTTAAAAGCGGAATTTGAGAAAGAAACGAGAGATCGAAAGCTGGATCTGGACAGTTTAGAAAGAAGAATTCGCTCAAAGGAAGAAAATCTTGATAAACGAATTGATGCCCTGTCCCAGAAAGAAAATGGGATAGAGATCCGTGAAAAGAATCTGTTATCCAGAGAAGCTCAACTAAATGATAAACATGAAAAATTGAACAAGATGATTGAAGAGCAAAAAGAAAAGCTGGAACAGATCGCCGACATTACATCGGAAGAGGCTAAAAATTATCTGATACAATCCATGGAGTCGACGGCAAAGCACGAAGCTGCCTTATTAATAAGGAAAATTGAAGAAGAGGCAAAGCGTGAAGCGGACAAGAAATCAAGAGAAATTATAGCATATGCTGTGCAACGTTATGCCGGTGATTATGTGGCTGAAAATACCGTATCTGTTGTTAATCTTCCGAACGACGAAATGAAAGGGCGTATTATCGGAAGAGAAGGGCGAAACATTCGAGCGATAGAAGCTGCTACCGGTATTGATTTGATAGTTGATGACACACCAGAGGCCGTTGTTTTATCCAGTTTCGATCCTATACGGCGAGAGGTTGCAAAAATATCCCTAGAAAGATTGATTACT
>MVQR01000194.1 GCA_002067815.1 Syntrophus sp. PtaB.Bin001
TTCCAGGCGATGCGATTCAGCATTTTATAAAGCATGCGTGCGGCGGGATGCCAGCTCCACCATAAGTTGTTGGCCAATTCTTCCAGTCCTTTCAGGCGGTCCGGAAGATTGGGAAACACATCCTCTCTAATTTGTATCATGGCCGGAACTCCTCTCTTTTGCTTTGAACGCAACTGGTCTCAGCAGGGGAACGATGAAGAATGGTATGTTCAGGAACGGAATTCATATCAGGATTAAGCAAAGCGTTTTGCCTTTGCCAAAATTAGAATCGGCGGAAAAGGCTAATATTGATATTAATATATAAGTACCTGATTTATTTTGTAAATGCAATATCTAACTGGAGAAGATTTTTGAGAGGGTTTACTCTTCTAATTTTATTGCGGCTACGAAAGCATAATGTCGATGTCTGATTATCGGATTTTCCAGCCGAGATAAAGCCGGGTTATGCCCATTGTAAGAGGGTAATTCTTAATATCCGTGAAACCGGCCTCGCGCATAATTCCGGCAAAGCGTTCCGAAGAAGGGAAGGAAAGAATGGAATCTGCGAGATAAAGGTAAGCGGCGGGGTTGCGGGTAAAACGGCGGGCCAGCCGGGGCAGTATTTGGCGGAGATAAAAGGCGCATAAAAACTTCAGACCCTTCTGCTCGGGCGATTGCATTTCAAGGATGGCCACCTGACCGCCGGCAACCAGGACCCGGTGAAACTCCTGCAGCGCCCCCAGACGGTCCGGAATATTCCGGATGCCGAAAGCGATTCCCACCACATCGAAGGATTCGTCGGCAAAAGGAAGCGCCAGGGCGTCAGCCTGGGCGAAGGACAACCGTTCCCGGATTTCCTTCCGGCGAGCGCTTTTTGCTGCCGCCTTTTCCAGCATCTCCAGAACAAAATCAACCCCTGCAACCTGAACCTCGGGATAGCGCTCAGCTACCTCCAGAGCCAGGTCAGCCGTGCCGGTTGCTACATCCAGATAGCGGCGGGTATTGAAAAAATGCATTTTCCGGGCGGCAAAGCGCCGCCAGGCCACATCCCGGCGGAAGCTGAGCAGATGATTCAAAAAATCGTACTTCCCCGTAATCGTTGCAAAAATATCCTGAACCATTCGAATATGATCATCCGGTTTCAGGTCTTTCACCGGGGCGTAATCCCTTTCCAGGCGTTTTTTCACAGTTAAAATCCTATTGTTATATATGCTGTTTATGTACTGTCCGCTAATCCCGTTTCGCCTGGGCCGCTTTCATCTGCAGCAACCGCTCGATCCTCTTTTCCGCGGGCGGGTGCGTACTGAAAAGATTCATGACGAAATTCCCCGACAGAGGATTCACGATGAACATGTGAGCGGTCGAAGGGTTTGCGGCCATCGGTTTTACCTTCGACGCATATGACAACTTCCGGAGGGCGGAGGCCAGGGATTCGGGCCTGCCCGTTATCCGGGCGCTTCCTGCATCCGCTTCGTATTCCCTAGACCGAGAAATTGCCATTTGAATCACTGTTGCCGCAATCGGTGCCACAATCGCCGTGGCGATCGCGGGAATCATGCCCTTGCCCTCATCGTTCCCAAAAAAAACGGCCCATCGGGACAGCAGCACGACGGCGCTCGCCACCGTTGCTGCCATAGTGCTGATCAGGATATCCCGGTGTTTGATGTGAGAGAGCTCATGGGCAATGACGCCTTCCAACTCGTCCTTGTTGAGGATTTTCAAAATTCCGGATGTAACCGCGACGGCGGCGTGATCTTCATCCCTCCCCGTTGCAAAAGCGTTGGGTGTTTCGCCGGCAATGACGTACACCCGTGGCTTCGGGATCTTGGCCTTTGCGGACAGGGACTCCACAGCTTTATGAAGAACGGGGGCCTGTTCTTGAGTGACTTCCTTGGCGGAATACATGCGCAGGACAATACTGTCAGAGTACCAGTAACTGCCGAAATTCATGATCGCCGACAGGACAAGGGCGATCACGACCCCGGTGCCCCTAGCAACGAAATATCCCACCAGCATCAGCAGTCCGGACAGGGAAGCCAGCAGGATTATAACTTTAAGCGTATTCATGATTTATTTTACTCCTATTTTATCTGCACCGGTAATTTTCATCTTCCGGCCTTCTTTTTTTTATTCCTGATCTTTACATTCAGCGATCAGTAAAGTGCGTCAGACGTTATCGCCTTTCGGAACGAATATCCAGAGGAGGATGTACAGCAGAAGTCCAAACCCGCAGAAAAGAAACAGAAAGGCGAACAGGAAGCGCCAGCACCAGGAAGGAATGGGCGTGTGTTCTCCCAAACCTCCGCAAACCCCGCCAATCCATTTGTCCGTCTGCGATTTTGTGAATCGTTGCAACCAGTTTTTTTCGCACATATCGCACCCTCCTGCAGGATTTTTTTGAAATTTCCATTATCAGCAAAAATGAAACACTAAAATAGTTCGTTTTGCAAAGAAAATTCTGAAAAAGGCCTCTTGGGGACCTTATTGCCGAGCCACTTGATCTTTATCACCATGAACGTCTCGTCCGTTTGTCATTTCTGCCTTGCCGTCTTGTTATCATCTTTGATCCGGAACTGGAATAAGAGCATTTCCCTGCGTTTTCTTTTCTTGCAACCCGTTGTCCTGCTCAAGTATGATCTGCTTCTTCAAAAAAGGATATCCAGACGTTCACAAACTCGGAAAGGAAAGATATATACTCAATGCCGGCAACAACACAAAAGCAATCCATCAGGCCTTTGAAAACCGTTTCTAAGGCGGCTCTGAAAAAAGTAACCATCTATACCGACGGAGCCTGCCTGGGGAATCCCGGACCGGGAGGATACGGGGTCGTGCTTCTATATGGCGAGCAGCGGAAAGAGCTATCCGGCGGCTATCGGCTGACCACGAACAACCGCATGGAAATTCTTGCGGCGATAAAAGGTCTGGAGGCTTTGAAGAGTGCCTGCGAGGTCACCCTTTACTCGGATTCGCAATATCTGGTGAATGCCATCAGCAAGGGCTGGGCGCGCCGCTGGCAGGCGAACGGCTGGAAACGGAATTCCCGGGAAAAGGCCCTCAATCCCGATCTTTGGGAACGGTTGCTGAAGCTTTGTGCACGCCATGAGGTAACTTTTGTCTGGGTGAGGGGACATGCGAACAATGTGGAAAACGAGCGCTGTGATGTTCTTTCCAAGGAAGCCGCTGCGCGCTCCGACCTGGAAGCGGATCCGGGATATTCCCCTGAAGTTGCTTCCTGAACTTCATTAATTGTTATTTGTAAAGAGGATGTTTTTGGGGGGATTTTAATTTAATAACAATCTGATTTTTAAGATTTTTTTGCTTCCTTTTTCTGTTGCTTGACTTGTGCTTTGAGTGCTTTTTTCTGAATTTTTTCCTGGCCCTTTTTTTCAGTCAAGGGAGCCTCCGCCGGAATTTCCGGTTTTACTTCCCCACCGATATCCCGATTCGGTGTAGATGCCGTCCTTTGCGGCGCCTCCAAGTCGACAGTTCCCTGATCTGTTTTTTCATTGACTCTTCCCGCCCGGATTTTATCCAAAATGTATTTGGCAAAGGATTTTCCGAAC
Organism: Syntrophus sp. PtaB.Bin001; assembly: GCA_002067815.1. Lineage (GTDB taxonomy): Bacteria > Desulfobacterota > Syntrophia > Syntrophales > Syntrophaceae > Syntrophus. The sequence continues at coordinate 3,543 of MVQR01000194.1, forward strand.
TGGGCAAGGAAACCAGTGATCAGTACGATCAAGATCCATTTGAGGATGCGCATGAAATCAATGTTCTGAAGTTCCATTAACAGGCCACATCTGCCTTCTTGAATTAATCTTAACGATTTTTATAGCTTATAGACGATGACCGTTGCCATTTCAAGCAATATGTCTGCGGGAAAGGATGGATCAATAATAACTTGCTCTTCTTTATGAAAGGTTATATATCCTCTCCTGCGTTCTGAATCGCTTCAAAACGCAAGTCCAAGACAGGAGGCTTTGATTGCATGAAAAGCATGCTGAATGCCTTAAAAACGATTGAACAGTACAAAACAGACAGTCCGCACTACAGTGAGCTGCTGGATATTCTGGCAGAGTTGCTTATCCTGCGGGAAAACTATCACAAGACATCCGACAAAACTGTTTTTCAGGTCGACGAACACCTGATCCCCCAGAAAATGGCGGGGGGATTGCCCCTTATTGATTTTATTTCCGGAAAATTCGATTTTACCCTTCCCCGGAATTATTTTCTCCAGTTGTTGGAAATTGCCGGAAAGCGGTCACCGGAAAAGACTCAGGAAATGGTGGCGCAGCTTCAAAGCGGAGTTCTGGATTTCGAGAAGATGGTTCGTCACACCTTCGACCCCTTTTCCGAGGAAGAATATCTTGAGGAAAAGGATGATGATTTTCTCGATCTCGTAGAACTTTTCCTGGAAGAAAGCCTGAGACCGGAGCTGGAAAAGATCGCCGGTCAATATGGTGAGAAGATTTCAAAATTGGGATGGTCCGAAGGTTACTGTCCCATCTGCGGCAAGGAACCGAAAATCGGAGAGATCAAGGCCGATGACGGCCGTCGTTATCTCTTCTGCAACCAGTGCGGCTTCGAATGGCACTATCGGAGGGTGAAATGTCCTTTCTGCGGCAATGAAGAGCAGCATGCCCTTGCCTATTTCACGATTGAAGGGGACGAGCGGTACCGGGTGGATGTTTGCAACGTCTGTAAACGTTACATCAAGATGGTCGATTTGAGGAATTCGGAACGGGAGACCAATCTTGACGTCGAAGACATTGCCACGCTTCATCTGGACATGCTGGCCTATGAGGAAGGATACAGCTAGTCCGATAGATTCTCAGCCCGGTTTATGGACAGAAAAAAGGATTGTTCTCCTGATCCATAAACTTGAAGGCAGTGCCGGGGACGCCGAAATTCCCATTGTCACTCAACTGGCTGAAACGAAGCGCGATCCTTTTCTGATTCTGATTTCTACCGTGCTCAGCCTGCGGACGAAAGACGAGGTTACGGCTGCGGCTACGGAGAGGCTGTTCAAACTGGCTTCCACGCCGGAAGGTCTGCTGAAGCGTAGCGAAGAAGAGATTCGACAGGCGATTTACCCAGTCGGTTTTTATCGAAACAAGGCCCGGCAGATTCATGGGATCTGCCGGGATCTTATTTTGCGCTTCTCGTCCAAGGTTCCGGATAACCTGGACGATCTCCTCAGCCTCAACGGCGTGGGGCGGAAAACGGCTAAT
>MVQR01000195.1 GCA_002067815.1 Syntrophus sp. PtaB.Bin001
ATGGAGTAAAATATTTTAATACTCCCATGCAGCCGGAATTCTTGTTAAGACAAAGTAACCTCTGTATGGTATATATTTTGTGCAGCGTCAAAAGTTCTGTGCAAAAAGGGTATTAGTAAATGAAAGAAGAAAAAGAAACGGCAAGAACAATAAATGCGGAAGCCTTTGTTGTTCGGGATGAAAAGCTTGACGCCAAAGCCTGTAAAATGACGATAAAAGAATTCGGCAGCGCCATTCTTGAAGGCCTTGCCGAGGGAATAGTCATTTATGACCGCGATCTCCGATACCTGGCCTGGAATCCCTTCATGGAGCAGCTGACAGGGTTGACTGTCGATCAGGTGCTCGGGCATTATGCTCCGTCGCTGTTTCCCCATATGACCGCCTGCGGTCTGGACAAGCTGATCAAAAGGGCTTTCAAGGGAGAAACGACTCATTCCCCCGATTTTTCTTACGAGTCTCCCGTGAAAGGCACATTGACCTGGTTGTCTGCCGTTTATGCGCCTTATCGAAATTCCGATGGAGAAATTATCGGGGTGATCAGTCTGCTGCGGGATGTAACGGAACGCAAGCGGACGGAACAGGCATTGAAAGAAAGCGAGGAGAGAAACCGCTATCTTTCCGACCTGGCTTTTGAAGGGATCGTCGTTCATCAGGATTTTCATGTTGTCGAAGCAAACGCTACATTTGCCCGCCTTGTCGGCTATGAGTCGCCGGATGAGATCGTGGGCCGGAATGTGTTGTCCTGGGTCCATCCGCTTTTCGTGGATCAGGTTAAAGGGGAGGTTCGGGATGGATATGAAGGAACCTACTCCGTATATCTGCAACGGAAGGATGAAACGGTTTTTCCGGCGGAACTGAATGTCCGAAAGGTATTCTACAAAGGACGGGACGCCCGGGTTGTCGCCGTTAGGGATATTACCGATAAAAAATGGGCCGAGGAAGCCCTGCGCATGGCGGAAGCCCGATACCGCCATCTCTTTGAAAACGCAATGATGGGGATTTTCCAGTCCACTGTGAAGGGAAAGTTGATGGATGCCAATCAGGCCCTGGCCTCCATTCTTGGCTTTTCCTCACCTGAAGATTTGATCTCCTCGGTGAAAGACATGGGACGGCAGCTTTATGTGGAGCCTGAACAGCGCAAACACCTGATTCGGCTCCTGGAGAAGCAGGGAAGCGTTCAGGGACTTGAAATAAATTTTTACCGGAAAGACAAAAGCATCATCTGGGTTTCCATGAATATCCGCATGGTTCGGAATTCCCAGGGTAATATCCTTTATCTACAGGGAATCGTCGAGGACATTACGGAGAGAAAGTCCGCGGAAGATGCGCTTATCAAGGAAAAGGAGCGTTTCCGGGTCTTGGTCGAAGAGTCTCCTTTCGGGGTTTCCATGATCGGCAGCGATGGGCGATATAAATACATCAATCCTAAATTTTCTGAAATATTCGGCTACACTCTCGAGGACATTCCCAATGGTCGGGAATGGTTCCGGAGGGCCTATCCCGATCCCGATTATCGGTGCCGCGTTATTGCATCATGGAAGCATTACGTCATGAACCGCCGGTATGAAAAATCTCCCTTGCTGACCCATGAAGTCATCTGCAAGGATGGCACGGAAAAATCAATTCAGTTTAGGCCGGTGGCAATGGGAACCGGGGACTTTTTGATAATTTATGAAGACTTCACGGAAAGAAAGCGTTTGGAGGAGCAACTGCGCCAATCGGAAAAGCTGGAAGCCATCGGGACCCTGGCGGGCGGCATCGCTCACGATTTCAACAATCTTCTCATGGGAATTCAGGGATACACTTCGATTCTTCAACTCTCCCTTAATTCCAGCCATCCTGATTATGAAAAACTAGATAAGATACAAGCTCTTACCGAGAGCGGATCGGACCTTACCCGTCAGCTTCTGGGATTTGCCCGCGGCGGCAAATATGAGGTCAAACCGGCGGATCTCAACGATATCCTCACCGCTACGTCCAGTATGTTCGGCCGCACAAGGAAAGATATCGCCATCCATCGGGACTTTCAGGAATCGCTCTGGACGGTTGAGGTTGATCGCAGCCAGATCGAGCAGGTCCTGTTGAATCTTTATGTCAACGCCGGTCAGGCGATGCCCGGGGGCGGGCAGCTTTGCCTGGGAGCGGAAAATGTTGTCATTAAGGAGAGTTCGTTAGGATTTCCCCCGATGCAACCGGGAAATTATGTCTGCGTTACCGTCAAGGACACGGGAGTCGGCATGGATGAAAGAACAAGACAGCGTGTCTTTGAGCCTTTTTTCACGACCCGGGAAATGAGAAGGGGGACGGGACTCGGACTGGCTTCCGCCTACGGCATCATCCAGGGGCATGGCGGATGGATTGACGTGGACAGTGAAGAAGGAAGCGGGACCACTTTCAGGGTTTATCTCCCCGCATCCGGCAAAGAGATCGAGGCGGTACAGAAGCCTGCCGATGAAGTTGCCAAGGGAGACGAGACGGTCCTTCTCGTTGATGACGAGGACATCAACATCGAAGTTGTCCGGGAAATTCTGGAAATTTTGGGCTATGGCGTTATTGCAGCCAAAAGCGGGCAGGAAGCGGTCGACATTTTCAGGGAAAAAAGCGCCATGATCGATCTCGTTCTTCTTGATATGATCATGCCGGGGATGGGAGGGGGTGATACCTTTGATGCGCTCAAAGATATAGATCCAGGCGTAAAAGTCATCCTGTCCAGCGGATACAGCCTGCATGGCGAAGCTTCCCGGATTATGGGGCGGGGATGTGCCGCATTCATTCAGAAACCGTACAGAATCCAGGATCTTTCGGAGAAGTTGAGGGAAGTGCTGGATAAGAAACCTTAGCCCATTTTGGCGGCATCTACGGATTCATAAGAAAAACGGAACTTGGAAGAAAAATGGAACGCTCGGAATTTTTGAATCGATACAACATTTCTGCGAAGGCTTTTGCTTCTACGGGGATTTCCTGGGAGGAGCTTGAAAAAGTCAGGGAGCATTATCTTAAGACCAGGGATGAACTGGAACCTACGGCGCGCGGGATCGTGAATATCCTGCATAAAACGGAAAAGGTTCATTCCGTCAGTTACCGAATCAAAGAACCGGAACATCTCATGGCAAAAATTATCCGTAAAAGGATAGATAAACCTCAAATTGTCATTGATGTGGACAATTACAGGCAGAGGATTACCGATCTGATCGGGATTCGGGTACTGCATCTCTTCAAGGAAGACTGGATGGATATCAATTCATTTATCATTAAAACCTGGGATTTACAGAAAGCTCCCGTCGCTTATGTACGCCGGGGTGATGCAGCGGGCTATATCGACAGTTTCAAGACGAATGGCTGCCTGATCAAGGAACACCCTTACGGATATCGATCTGTTCACTATCTTTTAAAATCAACGGCTGCGGAGTGGGGAGAAGTGTCGGAAGTCCAGGTGAGGACTCTTTTTGAAGAGGCGTGGAGCAGCATTGATCATCATGTCCGCTATCCTTACGAACCACGGAATATCCTGCTCAATGAGCTGCTCGTCATCCTGAATCGGCTGGCGGGGAGCGCCGATGAAATGGGCTCCTACATAATTTATCTGAAAAAAAAGCTCAGATCGATGGACAAATATTTTACGGACAACGATTATGGCGACGGGGCGAAAGCGGGCTTCCAGTTTCTTGACGAATTTGAATGGCATGCGGAAATGGGAAGGGGAATCGGGGAACGGGAGGATTCTCCATCGCCGGAACATGATGTCGGTGAAGAGGAACCTGGGAATTCTGAAAAATCTTCCTCTTCACGCACAACCTGAAACTCCTTCAGCTTTTCTTACTTTCCTTGCCTTGATAGCCTTGAAGAAAAAATCAGCTGTCAACCAACGGTCTGCAGGCGGGCGTGGATTCTTGCAGCCTGCATGAGAAACACCTCCAGCTTCGCCTGGATGACCTGTGGAAAGGGATTTCCGTCACTCTCGATGGCAAGAAAGGGCAGGGGAGAGTTGAGTACGCTTTCTGCCTCTGATCCCGTATCATTGCCGGTATTGATGATTCTCTTACCCCGATTCATTTCCCTTGATAGAATGGCTTCGGAAACCCGATTCGGCATGCATCCGAAAGGCCCGATGGCGATGGCTCCGCAATAGGGAATCGGAACCTCTGCAAGTGCCGCCCCCACGGTTAGAACAGCCTCTCCCAGCAACCGCGGGCTGATGATCGGGCCGGCCTGATCGACGATATGAGGCACGGCTTCCGTTCGCTCGGGAATCAGCTGCGATCCTGCGAGAATTTTTGTGATTGTCCGCTCATACTGCTTCATCCAGGTTGAGCGAAGAAAAAGCGCCGCCTTGTCCTTTGCGGACAGGGTAATATCCACCCATCCCTTCTTGTAGCAGAGATCGGTATAATAAATCCATTCCATCACACTGGCCACCTTTGTGGCAAATCCTTGATCTGCGAGCTTTTCAATTAGGTATTGCCGCGACAGGTCGTCATGACGGACAAAAATTTCGCCGGTAAGCAGAATAGTGGGAATCTCTTCCGGTTTTTTCTTCAGGGGGATGGATTTCAGGCGGGCGGCCGTGTTCTCCAGCTGAGGACGAATCGCCTTTAATTCCGGCGATTGTTCCAGGACTTGGACAATCTTCCGACATTCTTCCCGGTAGACAGCTGTTGCCGCATCCCGGTCGCGGGCGGCACATAGCAGGGTTCCGTAGATATCCTCCATCACGTCGGCGATGACGATTCCCGTCCAAAGCTTCAAGGTGAGATTGCTGGCATCCAGATCCGCATAGCTGTTTTCGGCATCCAGAGAATAGAGGGTAACGTTCTTGATGTCGAGCCGTTCGATCATGGCCCTCATAAACTGAGAATATTGGCCGAACCTGCATGGTCCTCCGGCCGTGGGCATGAAGTACACAAGCAGCTCATCTTTATCCTTGCGTTCCTGAAGGTATTTCAGCAGACTGCCGACCGTTAATTGCAGCGGCAGGCATTCCTTGCAGGTCGTATTGCCGCGCCCCAGCTTTAAAACTTCCTCGTCGGCATCTGGCAGGGCAGT
>MVQR01000196.1 GCA_002067815.1 Syntrophus sp. PtaB.Bin001
GTCACTATCTCCCCGATTACAAGCAGAAAAAATTAAAAAACCCGCTGCCTTTTTATGTGGGCAGCGGGTCAATCTATACCGTCATGAAGTAATCTTTGCAGACGCTACATGGACTGATCCCCCTTGCCCCTCAAGTGGCACATGATTTTACAACAGCACATTTGTCGGTATCGGACATTGTCATTCATTTCGTCAGTTTCTCTTTTTCCGCCTGTCGTTTAATCATTGACTCCAAGGTCAGCGCCCCCAAGGTTTGCAGCATCCCCTGTGTCGCTTCCTGCCATACATCGCGGGTTATGCATGTTTCCGCTCGCTGGCAAACAGCGGCATTGTCCACACAATCCACTAGCGACAACGAACCTTCCACAACCTGCATAATGTCCTTAAGGCTAATTTCTCCCGGCTCCTTGGCCAGCACATATCCCCCGTGAGCCCCCCGAGTAGAATTGATCAGCCCCGTGGCCTTCAGGGGATGTATAAGCTGCCAGAGATATTTCTCGGAAATGCCCTGGCGCTGGGCAATGTCCTTCAAAAAAATGGGGCCTTCCTTATAATGGAGCGCCAAATCCAGCATAAATCGCACTCCATAACGACCTCTCGTTGAAAGCTTCATATGTTCCTTACATCTGTTCTAGATTATTCCTACTGGTTTGCTGGAGATTATATGCATAAAATTAATCTGTCAAGAAAAAGTTTCAAGATTAGCATAAGATTCATTTCCGCTGTTTGTCAGGCATGACTTATAAATTTAGTTTGTCGATAATCGTCCGAAGTGTATTTGCCGAGAATCTTAGTTGTTGCTGCTCATCGGGCGATAATTCCATTTTCAGAAATTGTTTCACCCCGTTACGACCAACGATGGAGGGAATGCCGAAACATACGTCATTGATGCCATAATAATCGTTTACAAGAGTCGATACGGGCAGGACTGAATTTTCATCTCTCAAAATTGCCTCAACAATGCGGACGAGAGCCAGGGCAATGGCATAGAATGTAGCACCTTTGGCTTCGATTATCTTATATGCTGCGTTTCTGACTTCCTCGAATATTTTCGCCAGATCACCCCTTTCAGCACAGCCCTTTCCGCATACAGAACAATAGCGGGCGAAGGGAACGCCGCCGACATCGGCAAGGCTCCAAACGGGAACCTCCGTATCTCCATGCTCTCCAATAATGTAGGCATGGATATTTCGCGGATCGATGCCGCAGTGCCTGCCGATCAGGTAGCGGAACCTGGAACTGTCGAGAACAGTCCCCGAACCCATGATCCTCTCCGGCGGGAATCCACTTATTTTGAGCGTTGCATAGGTCAGCACGTCCATGGGATTCGAAACTATAAGAAGTATGCCGCTGCTGTTGTATTTTATAATCTGAGGAATTATCGTCTTGAATATCTCCGTGTTCCTGCCGGCCAGATCAAGTCTGGTTTCACCTAGAGACTGCCTAGCCCCGGCAGTAATGACGATCACATCAGCTCCCACACAATCCTCGTAACCACCGGCAAAAATCTTCACTGGCATTCCAAAACTGATCCCGTGATTTAGGTCCATGCTTTCGCCTTCGGCCCGAATCCGGTTGCTGTCGATCAGGACAATCTCTCGGGACAGTCCGCTGATCATCAGGGCAAAGGCAAAGGAACTGCCGACATTGCCAATCCCGACAATTGCAACCTTGGAGCTTGCGATCTGCATTTTGAGTACTCCTCTTTATGATTCTGCTTGTTATTTTCGTGGATTGCCATAAAACCGGTTGAAACCAAAAAAAATGATATCGGGAAATGCGTCAAAACCACATGCCAGTGCATTTGACTTTTAATACTGTCCCATAAACCGAAAATCGATTTTCTCCATTTTTCATGATTCCCCGCCTTTTAATTGTTCTGTATTACCGAGCCGGTTTTGCTGTCAGTCCCTTGGTAACATACTGATAGATTAGCTTCATCTCTTCATCCGAAAGCTTTTCTTTGGGAAAAGCGGGCATGACGCCCTTCGAGCCGTCCGGCCTCAGAGGATCCCTGTTGTATTTTGTAAAGACGCCGAGACTTTTAAGTTGTGGAGCGCCTATTACGGGCAAAGCTTTGTTGATGACATTCCCTCCCCCAGGATGACAGCCGCCGCAATGTGTAGTATAAAGCTTTTCCCCGGCTTTTAGTTCATCTGACAAGGCAAGGCTTTTTTCGGGAAATACCAGCGAACCGCCCCAATATCCCAGCCCGATTACGGAAAGAAGACAAAGAAAATAAGCGAATGACCTGCTCATAAGACCTCCTATATTTTTGATTTCCATAATAACTAAAGCTGCCAGTAAAACAAAAAGTACAGCCGTAATAATTATTTTCATCTTGATGGGAAACAGCCAGGCACCGGAATAGAAGTGCTGCCAGTCGGTAAATCCGAGAAAAGTGGCCGGAAACATAAAAATCAGGGCCAGAACTATGCAGTGACGGGCGGTACTCACAAAGTTTTCTCTTTTGAACAGGATGGCAAAAAGAAGAAAAATACATGCACCGCCGATTAACCCGATAGGCATATGGGTAAGCGGGGGATGAAGCGGATGGCCGAATCCATGTTGCTGCAAAAACTGATAGAGGAACTCCATTTGTTTCAAACACCCCCTTTCTTGATAACTGATGTTATTAGAACCGGTATGACAGCGTTACAAATCCGGTGTGGGACTTGTATGAGGGATCTTTGTATGCCCCGGTAAGGTAGGCCGAATTAGTGTCGTTTCCCCCACCGGGAACATATGTGTAACCGCTGTACTGGGCATCGCTGTATGTGTATTTTTCATAAGCGTAGCCGACGGCAACGGACCACGCCTTCGTGGCATTATAGGTAAGTTTGACCAGGTAATACTTGAGGCGGTAGGAATCCCAGTCGGCAAGGTCGATATTGTCCTGCGTTCTTCCGGCAGGTAGCGAATCTTCATAGGTGTAATCTACTGAACCGTCTGACTTCAGATAGCTGTACTGGAGAAGCAGAGTAAGTTTTTCCGGAATAATAAAGACTTCCGACCCGATCGTAAAACCGTAGGAATCATCCTTTTGCGAGGCCGACCAGTTGTAGCTTGGCGGCGTTGTCGGAAAAGTGTTCGTCTGCAGCTGATCCTGATCAATTCTGATGCGTTCATAGTCAAAGGAACCGAAGATTTTAACTCTCTTCCGTATAAGGTAATCGGCGTCTATTGTAAATTCGTCCCGCTTTTCTCCCGTCAGGCCATAGGTCGTATCAGTATAATCGGTTTTCCTGTGCCGGTAGCCCAGGCTGAAATTAAGGTCTTCCGTAGGGAAAAAGTCCATGTTGATCTTGTAACTGTTCGTATGTTTCGGAGCCGCATCGAAACGACGGATGAAATATTCGATGTCGCTCGACCCTCCCTCGGGCGCATTGAATTCCGCCCTTCTGTTCAGCCGTTCATACCCTACCCTTGCCGTCATAAAATCCAGCCCGGTCCATCTCAATTCAACGCCGTAAAGATCATCCCAGTTTTTCGGGATGTCATCACGCATCCTGTCAATCTTTCCGTGGCTGTAATTGGTATTGAGGTAGAATTTCGCCGGAAGCCGAAAACCCAGCTCCGCGCCGAATTTCACCTTTCTGTAATCAAACAGGTCGTTTGAGAAAGTTACAGGATCATTCGTTACATCAGTTACTGTTATTTTATCGGATTTGTTCTCTCTCTCGTCGTATTTGAGGAACAACCGGGAATCGAGGAAACTTAAAGGTTTGGAGGTAAGCGACATTCCCAGGTTTTGTGTATCGATCTTGCCGTTAAAAGTCTGATCGCTAAGCCTGATCCGCGTCGGAGCACCTGTGGTATTTTCGAAATAGGAAGAGAGCAGCGAACCGTCCGATTTGGCCCTTGCCGTGGCAAGATTGATATCGAGCTTGCTGTTTAACGGCATCCGGATTCCTCCGGTCAGATTGATCTTGTAATACTGGTTCTCCGGTGGGAGAGTGGTTGTATCTTCTGCCCCTCCGGCATTGGGATTACGGAAATGTAGTCTTGTATTATCATTGCTGAAATTGCTGTAAAAATATCCGAAGGAAAGATACAGGGGATTCCGGGAATATCCGGCTGCCAGCTTGATGCTGTCCGTGGTGTAGCTGATCGGTGCGGGAAGCTCTATGGCGATTCCACCGGGGGTTGTCCCGGCTACACCGAGAGGATAAGTTCCCGTCTTTTCTTCCCGAGCCGCGGAAACATCAAAGAAAAACGGTTTCAACGCATCGAGTTTAAAGCCCGCACCGGAATTTTTTCGCTTGGTCGAATAGTCGAAGGTATTCCAATTTGATGTATCCCTGCCGGGCGGAGTGGAATAGCGAAGATTGTGCGATCCTGCTCCCGAGTAGAAAGTTTTCGCATCTTCCGTAATGTTGTGGGGAATTTCATCGTAGTTGAGATTAAATTTGAAGTCTCCCCATTTTCCGCCTTCAATCTGATAGCGCTGGGTATCATAGCCGATATCATGCGCGTTGAAATCCGTATAATATTTTTCCGAATCATATTTGAGTCTGATATCTCCGTAGATCCCGTCTTTGACATCCCCGTATTCATTGAATTTGGCCTTGTTGCCGCTTACGCTCGTCAATGTGCCGGTCGCCGAAACCTCGCCCGATACCTGTCCGTCTTCGGCGGCAGTCACGGCGGATTGGGTACCGACACTAAATAGAAGCATCGATAAAATTATCAATCTTTTCATGGCGGGCCCCTTCATTATCTTACAAAGCGTCCACCTCTTGTCGACGGCCCCATGCTTCCATGGATATTCGAATGGCAATTCAGGCAGGCGCGTGCAAACATGCGGTTCTTTCCGGAAGTCGCCTTTCCGTTGAAGGTTTCGAACTGTGTGTAGATGGTCCCGGGATGGCGAGTCGCATCATGGCAGCTCTGGCACAGAAGCGGCGGCTTAGAGGTCAGGAGCTTTCCGTGATTGCTGCCGTGGGGCGTATGGCATGTCAGGCAATTCTCTTC
>MVQR01000197.1 GCA_002067815.1 Syntrophus sp. PtaB.Bin001
TCATGGATTGCAGGACTGTACTGGTACGCGATACTGACGGAATTCCCATAGCCATGGCAGGCGTCGGCACGGACATCACTCGACGCAAACAGACGGAAGCGGCATTGCGCAAAAGTGAACAGGCTCTTCTAAGTATTTTTAAGGCTACTCCAGTTGGTCTTACCATAATGAAAAACCGCGTATTTCAGAGTTTCAACAAAGCCTATTGCGATATCGTCGGCTATTCCGAGGCAGACCTTATCGGGCAGCCCCCCCGGGTGTTATACGAAGACGAAGTCGAATATGAAAGGGTCGGCAAGGCATTGGATTCCGGTCTCAATAAAAGCGGCATTGCTATTATAAAGACGAAACATCGGCGGAAAAACGGGGTGATTCGTGATGTTGTTTTGACATCCGTTCTTCTTCAGTCAAAAACATCTGCCCTGAAAACCGTCGTTGCGATTGAAGATATCACCGACCGCATACAAACGGAGAAAGCACTGCGGGACAATCGCAAACACCTGGCGGATATCATCGACTTTCTCCCCGACGCCACCCTGGTAATCGACAAAAACGGCCGGGTGATCACCTGGAACCGGACGATTGAAGCCTTAACGGGCATCAAAAAGGAGAACATTATCGGCAAGGGCAACTATGAATACGCAATCCCCTTCTATGGCTATAGACGACCCGTTCTAATCGATTACGCCCTTCACCCGAATAAGGAAATGGAAACACAATATACGGCGATTCAGAGGACGGGCGACATGCTTTTCGGAGAAGCCTTTACCCCTAATCTGCCGCCGGGAGACATCCATCTGTCGGGAACGGCATCCGTGCTTCGCGACGACAACGGCGAAATCATCGGCGCCATCGAGTGCATCCGCGACAACACGGAACGTAAAAGACTGGAGGAACGCCTGCAACGCGCCGAAAAGATGGAAGCCCTGGGAACGCTGGCCGGCGGCGTCGCCCACGATCTCAACAATGTCCTGGGAATCATGGTCGGTTATTCAGAGCTCCTTCTGGAAAAGCTGCCCGAGGACAGCCAGCAGAAGAAGTACGCCGGCCACATTCTGCAATCCAGCGTAAAAGGTGCGGCAATTATTCAGGATCTTTTGACGCTTGCCAGGAGAGGCGTAACCGTTTCGGAAATCGTCAACCTGAATGACATCATTTTGAGTTATTTCAGAAGCCCGGAATTTGAGAGGCTGAGATCCGACCACCCGAGTGTGAAAATCTCGACGGATCTCGAAAAAGGGCTCTTGAATCTGAAAGGTTCATCCTTGCACCTGGGTAAGACACTTATGAACCTGATCTCCAACGCTTTCGAGTCCATAGAAGGTCCGGGCGAGGTTGTCATCAGGACGGAAAACCGCTATCTGGACAGACCGATAAGAAGTTATGACGAGATGCGGGAGGGAGATTATCTCGTCTTGACGGTTTCCGATTCCGGAAGCGGCATCTCCGCAAATGATCTGGGCAAGATTTTCGAACCCTTCTATACAAAGAAAGTCATGGGGAGAAGCGGAACCGGCCTGGGATTGGCCGTTGTCTGGGGAACGGTGAAGGATCATCATGGCTACATTGACGTTCAAAGCGAGGAAGGCAGGGGAAGCACCTTCACACTCTACTTCCCGGTAACCAGAGAGAAACCGGCAAAAATCGGTAAAGGAGCATCGCCTGATGCCTATAAAGGCAAGGGTGAATCCATCCTGGTTGTCGACGATGTCAAGGAACAACGCGAACTGGCGACAAGCATGCTGGCTTGGCTTGGGTATCACGTCGAATCCGTTAATGGAGGAGAGGAGGCAATCGAATACCTTCGGCACAAAAAAGCCGACCTCGTCGTCCTTGATATGATCATGGACCCCGGTATCGACGGGCTGGAAACCTACGGAAAAATCCTGGAGATCGCCCCCGGACAGAAGGCGGTTATCGTCAGCGGCTTCTCTGAAACCGACCGCGTCCGTAAGGCACAGGAAATGGGCGCAGGAACGTTTGTGCGAAAGCCTTATATTTTGGAGAAGATCGGTTGCGCCGTCCGGCAGGAACTGGATCGGAAATGAAAGGGATATATATGTACTTTTGCCCTGATACGCTTAAACTGCGCAGCTTGTGAAGCAAATATCCGATGCGCCAAGGAAAAACACCGAGCGTTCAAATATCTGCCGCAGTTGCCGCTGCCTCCTGCTCCCGGTCTTCGGCGTGATCACGGGCCAGAAGCATGTAAATGGAGGGAATAATAAACAGCGTGAAAATGGTTCCTATGAACATACCGCCCACCAGCACCAGGCCGATGGAATTACGGGCCGCCGCTCCCGCGCCGCTCACCAGGGTCAAGGGGAAATGTCCGGCGATGGTCGCAGCCGTGGTCATGAGCACCGGCCGGAGGCGGATCATGGCTGCCTGGCGCACCGCATCCAGCTTTGGCAGGCCCTGTATCTGCAGCTTGTTGGCGAATTCAACGATCAGGATGCCGTTCTTGGACACCAGGCCGACCAAAGTTACCAAGCCAACCTGAGAGTAAATGTTGAGCGTTGTTGTCCATCCTTGGGTCCAGAACGAAACGCTGGGATCAGGCATCTTCAGGAAGGTGAATATCAGTGAGCCGAACAGCGCCAGGGGCACCGATCCCGCCAGAATGACGAAGGGATCGCGGAAGCTGTTGAACTGGGCCGCCAGTACCAGGAAAATGAGGACGATCGCCAACGCGAACGCCGGCAGAAAACGGTTGCCTTCGGTGCGCAGCTGGCGGGACTCGCCGGTATAGTCCAGCACATATCCCTTGGGCAGGATTTTCCTCGCCTCCTTTTCCAGGAAGCCCAGGGCTTCATCCAGAGGGCGCATGGGAACGCCGCTTAGTTTCACCGCATTGAGTTGCTGGAAGCGATTGAGTGACCTGGGAACCACCGTATCCCGCTGCGTGGCGATGGTTGCCAGCTGGACAAGCTTACCGTCGGGTCCGGTAATATAGACATCCTGAAGCTGTCCCGGATTCAGACGTCCCGAACGTTCGATCTGAGGAATTACCTTGTAACTGCGGCCGGAGATGTCAAACCGGTTTACATAGTTTCCCCCCACCATATCGCCCAGGTTGCCGCCAACCTGGCTCAGGTTGAGACCGAGCGCCGCCGCCTTATCCCTGTCGATAATGAATTCCGTCTGAGGCTGGTCGATTTTAACGTCAATAATTGGCGGAAACACGAACATGCCGCTCTTCATGGCCGTCATCTGTAGCTGTTTGGCGAATTCCAGAATCTGCTCGGTATCGGCTGTGGATGCGATGACAAATTCCACGGGGAAGTCTCCACCTCCGGGCAGGGCCGGCGGCGTCACCGCGAATGCCTGGATTCCGGGAATGGCCGAGAGTTTCGCCTGCACCTCGGGCGTAATCTGGAAGATAGTGCGTGTGCGGTTATCCCATGGTTTGGTAACCAGACCCGCGAAGCCGGAATTGGGAAATGTTACCTGAAAGGTGAATTCGGTTTCGGGAATGCTCTGGTAGACCTGGTTAACTACACTGGCGAAATGGCTGTTCTGGTCCAGGGTCGAATTTGCCGAGGCGTCGAGGATGGCGAACACGACTCCCTGGTCCTCGGTGGGCGCCAGTTCCTTGGCGGACATGATGAATAGGGGGATCGTTAGGAGCGAAATGGCGATCCAGATAGTATAGACTACCGGTCGTGCCGCCAAGGTTTTGTCCAGGCCGCGGCCGTAAGCCGCTCTCAAGCGTCTGAAATTGCTGGCTATGAACCTGGGAAGTCCTCGCTCCTCGATGCCTGGCGTAAGAAGCCGTGAAGACATAAGGGGCGACAACGTGAGGGCTACGATGCCGGAGATGGTAACCGCTCCGGCCAGGGTGAAGGCAAATTCCCGAAACAGGGAGCCCGTCAGACCGCCCTGGAGGCCGATGGGAAGGTACACCGCTGCCAGGGTAATGGTCATGGAGATGATCGGTCCGACCAGCTCGCGGGCGCCGACCAAGGCCGCTTGAAGTGGCGTCTTTCCCTGACTCATGTGGCGTTCTACGTTCTCCACCACGACGATTGCGTCATCCACCACCAGACCGACGGAAAGCACGATGGCCAGCAGGGTCAGCAGATTCAGGGTAAAGCCGAAGGCCTGCATCAGGAATATCCCACCGATGAGCGACAGCGGTATGGCTACCACCGGGATCAGCACCGAGCGGAACGAGCCGAGGAACAGGAAGATGACAATCATGACGATCAGGAGCGTGTCGCCCAAAGTCTTCAACACCTCCGTAATGGCGTTGGATATGTAATCCGTGGCATCATAGGCCACAAGCCCCTTGATGCCGGACGGCAGATCGTGCTTGATGGACTCCATTTCGTTGCGAACCTTCTTGATCACGTCCAGCGAGTTGGCATTGGGAAGGGGCCAGATTCCGATAAAGACCGCAGTCTGACCGGAGAAACGGACGTCGGCGTTGTAGTCTTCCGCGCCCAGGACCACATCGGCCACATCACTGAGACGGACGATGGTTCCGTTTTTCTGCAGAACGACAAGTCGCTTGAAGTCATCTACCGTGTTGAGATTGGTATCGGCTGACAGGTTGACCTGGATTAACGCTCCCTTGCTCTGGCCGATTGCCGCCAGATAGTTGTTGGCTGCCAGGGCCTGGCGCACCTGGGTGGGGCTCAGGTTGAAGGCAGCCAGACGGTCGGGCTTCAGCCAGATGCGCATGGCAAAGGTCCGGGCCCCGAGGATGTCGGCCCGCTGCACTCCCTGGATGGCTGATAGCCTGGTCTGCACTGCCCGGACCAGATAGTCGGTTATCTCATTCTGTTTGAGAATGTCGGAACTGAAACTCAGATAGGCGGAGGCGAACTGGCTGTCAGCCGATTCTATGTTGATTGTGGGCACCTCGGCCTCGGGGGGCAGATCAGCACGCACCTGGTCAACCTTGGAGCT
>MVQR01000198.1 GCA_002067815.1 Syntrophus sp. PtaB.Bin001
GCTGGAATTGCAGGGGTTCGTGGAACACGAACCTCACCGCGGCTATTCCATGGCGCCCTTCAGCCTGAAAGAGATCGAGGAACTATATGAGATAAGGGAACTGATTGAGCCCTCTCTTGTTCCCGCCGCTATCGAGAAGATAGACAAAAATGGTCTCAACGAACTGAAGACCGCGCTTGAGGCTCACTTCGCCGCGGAAAGAGAATCCTATCTGAAAGAAAGACTCTTCAGAAACAGAGATTTTCATATGACCCTTGCGTCTCTATCCGGCAAAACCACTCAGATCCGCATCCTTCAAAACGTCTTTGACATGTTGTTTTTAAAGTACGGCGGCAACTACTTTCCCATATCATCACTTTCATCCACCGATCAGGCGCATCAGGAAATATATGACGCCGTGGCTCTGCGCAGCCTCGAAAGGGCTCAGTCTGTGCTGAAAAATCACCTTACCAACGTGAAAATCCAGGTAATGACGAGCATCAAGAAGATACTCGCAGAGCAGGAACGGACGGAGTTCTGAAAAAAGTCTCGTATAAGGCA
Source organism: Syntrophus sp. PtaB.Bin001 (assembly GCA_002067815.1). GTDB lineage: Bacteria > Desulfobacterota > Syntrophia > Syntrophales > Syntrophaceae > Syntrophus. Next base: position 541 of record MVQR01000198.1, read on the forward strand.
GGAATTTCGAAGGTCAAAGCAGGGTTGGAAACAGTCCTGCTTTTTTTGTCATATTTCAGGCGGATGTTTTATTAAGGAGTTGCTCATGACAAGGGGGAAACAACCGTGAGCAACTCCTTTCGCTTTCTTTTTTATGGTCTTGCGTCCGGCGGGGCGTCTGTGGGGACAATGGGACAGTAGATCTGATCCCGATCATCGTTCATACCAATGGGTTTGTCCGTCTGCATGAGCTTAAGCCATACCCGGATGTTGTCGGCGATAATAATCACCACCAGAAAAATGATGGCTACACTGAGCCAGACATTCAACATCTGACTCTTGGCCAGGTAGGTCCGGATATTCATGAATCCGGCGGCAAGCGTCGTGACCGTGATCATGGCGCAGGGAACAAAAGTGATCAGGGCATAGACCTTTTTCCGGCCGATTCTCAAGATGATCGTGGTGCCGATGGCCAGGGCCACGGCGGAGAGGGTCTGGTTTGTGGCTCCGAACATGGGCCAGATGGAGGAAACGTCTCCGGTGTAAAGCAGGTAGCCCCAGGCCAGAGAAACAAGGGCGCTCGTTACGATGACACCGGGCATCCAATCCTTTTTGCTCAATGGTTTGTAAGCGTAACCGAGGATGTCCTGGAGGATGTAGCGGGCTACACGAGTGCCGGCATCGATGGTTGTCAGGATGAAGAGGGCCTCAAACATTATAATGAACTGGAACCAGTATTTCATTGTATGCCGCAGTCCTTCGCCGATATTGGAAAAGATATGGGCCATGCCGACGGCCAGGGAAATGGCGCCGCCGGGACGGTGGGCCACATCCAATCCGACCAGTTTACTCAAGGTCGGCAGATCGACGACCTGCATGTTCAATTTCTTGAAGACCGCGGCGGAGGTGTTGATGGCGAAATAATCTCCTGGAATCAGGGTCACTGCGGCAAAGAGCGCCATCATTGCAACGAAGGCTTCCGTCAGCATGGCGCCGTAGCTGATCAGAGGAATTTCCGTTTCTCGCTCGATCATTTTGGGCGTAGTTCCGGAGCCGATCAGGGCATGGAATCCTGAGATGGCGCCGCAGGCTATGGTAATGAAAACATAGGGCCACCAGGGACCGGGGATGATGGGGCCTCCGCCATGGATGAAGCCAGTCAGAACGGGCATTTTGATGGTGGGATTGACGAATAGCAGGCCGACGGCCAGGGCCGCAACGACGCCTATCTTCATGAAGGTGCTGAGGTAATCCCTCGGTGCGAGAAGGAGCCAGACGGGAACGGCGGCGGCGCAGAAACCATATATCGGCAGCAGGACGGACATCTGCTTTTTATCGAAGGTGAACCAGCCGGCAATGCCGGAATCGGCGATATAGGGTCCGAAGAAAACGGCGGCGCACACCAGGGTGACGCCTGCAATCGATCCGGTCAAAATGGCGCCCGGCCGGATCTTGAACATGTACAGCCCGATGAGCATGGCAATGGGGATTGTCATGGCTATGGAGAAAACCCCCCAGGGATTGTTGAACAGAGCGTTGACGACAGCGACGCCCAAACCGGCCAGGGCGACCAGGATGATGAAAAGAATGACGACTGCCGTTACGGCGCCGGTGATTCGGCTGACATCTTTTTCTGCTATGACGGAAAGCGATTGGCCTTCATGGCGGTAAGAGGCAAAAAGGATAATCATGTCGTGGATGCAGCCGGCAAAGACAGAGCCCAGGAGAATCCAGAAAAAACCGGGACCCCATCCGTACTGAGCGGCCAGAACCGGTCCGATCAGCGGGCCTGCACCGGCTATTGCCGCGAAATGGTGGCCGAAAACGACCCACTTGTTGGTGGGAACGTAATTCTGGCCGTCATTGCACAGGACTGACGGTGCTATGTTCCTGTCATCTAGCATAAGAACCTTTGCGGCTATAAACGCCGCATAATAACGGTAGGCCAGGGCAAATACGCACAGACTGCCGATCAACAAGTACAGTACACTCACGATTTATTCTCCTTCCTCAAAGTTTGGACAGATCATGCCCTTTTCGGGTAGACATTGATCCGTACATGCATGGAAATGCCATATCGCTGGCAGTGCAGTAACTTGCATATTTTTAAAACGGCGTCAAACCAACTCTTAAGGAACGGACAAGCCGATATAAAGTCCGCAAATTACTTGGTTCGCCGGATTTTCTATGATAGTTGAGGTGCATTTGCAATACCGATTTTGGGTTTCGTTTGCCAATCGCTGTCTTTATTGATATAGAAAACCGCCTATTTTAGTACAAAAAAGCCAACAGGAGATAAATATGGATTATATGATACGCGCTGCCAAGGCCATCGGTGCGGCAATGCCTTACCTTTTAAAAGGCGAGGGGGAAAACGCGACCGGTATGGAAAAAGCCCTTTGGGAATTGATCAGGAAGCCTTTCGAGACAAAGGAGCGTGACCGGCAGCTTATCGAGGAAATGCAGCAAAGCCCCGGCGATGAGGGGACAAAAGGCGTCGTTATCTACAAACTCGGTGAGTTTATGGATGATGATCCCGTGTTGGCAAAGGAAGTTGGTGAACTGCTGGGCAAGATAGCTGCGACCCAGGAATCAGATAAGCCGAATATTTCGGAATTCCTGGATAATCGGTCCGGTTTGTATCGCGATGCCGCTGAATTGCGAAGGACGGAAGCAGAATATCTCGAAGCCCTCAAAACCAGCAGGAGCCTGGCGGAGAAAAACCCCGGTGAGCATCTTTGTGATGTGGCGAAAGCCCTCAACAACCTGGGCAGTCTACATGCCGATATTTTAGCCTATGAGAAGGCGGAGAAGGAATTCGACGAGGCCTTGACGATTTACAGGGGCCTGGCGAAGGGAAATCCCGACGCCTTCCTGCCGGCGGTAGCGGGGACACTCAACAATCTGGCCATCCTTCATGATTCTACAAACGCTTTCCTTCAGGCGGGACAGGAATATTCCGAAGCACTCAACATCCGTAAGAGCCTGGCTGAGAAAGATCCCGATACTTTCCTGCCGTCGGTGGCGGCGACATTTTTCAATTTGGCCAATCTGCACGGCGAAAGAAAAGCATTTCTGGAAGCGCTAACGGAGTACGGCGAAGCACTGAAGATTTACAGAAAACTGGCGAAAGAAAATCCCGCCTTCCATTTGCCCAATGTGGCAAAGACTCTCAACAATCTGGCTATCCTCCACCGCAACCGGGACTCCTTTAAGGAAGCGGAGGATGCATACACCGAAGCTGTTCAGATCCGCAGGGACCTGGCGAAGGAAAATCCCAGGGCTTATTTGCCGGATGTGGCGACGACGCTCAACAACCTGGCCATTCTGCACATTAATTCTTCCGCTTTTGATAAGGCTGAGGAGGAATACCGCGAAGCCCTTACGATTTATAAGGGACTGTCCGAGGAAGACCTTGCCTACCGGCAAGGAGTGGCAATGATGCTAAACAATCTGGCGCTTCTCCACCGTGAAATGAATTTATTGGACAAAGCGGAAGCGGAATATGTAGAAGCCCTGAATATCCGTAGGGAAGTTGCCAAGGATAACCCCGCCGCTTTTATGGCTTATGTGGCAGCGACGCTCAACAATCTGGCCGCTGTGCACATCGATGCAAAAAAGCTGGATAAGGCGGAAGCCGAATATGCCGAAGCCCTTCAGATCTACCGGGAACTGTCCAAGGACAACATCGGGGTCTACCGGCCGGACGTAGCAATGACGCTGGTCAATATGGCCATCTTCCATGTCCAAATTCAGCCGAACAGAGAAAAGTCCATAGGTTACGCATCGGAGGCGGCAAGCCTTCTGGAACCGATGCAGATCGAGGGGCCTTACATCGAATCCTATCTCGAAGCCGCACTGACCGTACTCCAGCATTGGAGAACGGAACCGAAGCCGGCTGTAGGAAAGGATGGATAGGGCCTGTAACTATTAATCAGCATTAGTCATAATCACAGGAGGCTATATGAAAAGTTGTCTTAATTCTTTGACAAAGGGCATAATCATACTGATTGCAATGATCTTCATCGCCGGTTTTGCAGGCACCGGCTGGTGTGAAAGCGGACCCGATAAAATGCCGGGTGTTGAACGAATCGAAGGAGCCACGGTAGAACTTGTTCAGAAAGAAAAGCCGCTTACCGGGGTAGGTCCTTATTCAACATTGATTGTTGAAACTTTTGAAGTTTCCGAAGAATTCAAAAAGGATTATCCGGAGGCGATAAGCCAGTTTCAATCTGGATTGGTAAGCGATCTCCGCGGCAAGAATGTGTTTGCGAAAGTCCTTGAGGGCAGCGATGCGAAAAACGGCAGGGCCGTGAAGGTGACGGGAAAGATTCTCGACATGAGGATAACGAGCGGCGCCGCGAGGTTCTGGGCG
>MVQR01000199.1 GCA_002067815.1 Syntrophus sp. PtaB.Bin001
CCCCGTTTCGGAGTCATGCGCTGTAGAGAATTTGGGATGAAGGACGCCTACAGCTTTGACGCCGACGAAGAAAGCGCCGAACTGAGTTATCAGAAAATGTTTGAAGCCTATCAACGCATATTTGCCCGCTGCGGGCTTGGATTCCGTCCCGTGGAGGCGGATTCCGGCACTATCGGAGGAAGCTTCTCCCATGAGTTCATGGTTATGGCGGATTCTGGGGAAGATGGGCTGGTTTTCTGCAGTTCTTGCTCGTACGCGGCAAACCTGGAAAAGGCGGAGGTCCATCCTCCGGAAAAAATCGAAGTCGCCGCGAATGACATGCTGCCGCTGGAAGAGGTTCATACACCCAATGTGCGTACCATTGACGAAGTATCCGCCTTTCTCAATGTTACGCCCCAGGATATTGTCAAAACGCTGATTTTCAATGCCGATGGAGTCCCCGTTGCCGTTCTGATCCGTGGAGATGAAGAAGTAAACGAGATCAAGGTGAAAAATTATCTGGGATGCCAGGAGCTGGAACTGGCCATGGATGACATGATTCAGAATGTTACCGGCGCCCCTCGTGGATTTGCCGGAGCAGTCGGCATTAAATCGCGGGTCATTGCCGATTATTCCTTGATGAACATGAAAAATGTCGTAATGGGAGCAAATAAAGAGGATTATCATATCCGGAACGTCAACGAGGGAAGGGACTTCAAAATAGCGGCGTTTGCGGATTTGAAAGTTGCCAGGGAAACGGATTACTGTCCGCGCTGCCGGAAGTCACTTCAGCTCGCACGAGGAATTGAAGTAGGGCATGTCTTCAAACTAGGGACAAAATACAGCAAGGCCATGGGAGCCTCCTATTTGGACAGTAATGGGAAAGAACAAACTATGATCATGGGCTGCTACGGAATCGGCATAGGCAGGACAGTAGCGGCGTGCATAGAGCAGAATCATGATGAGAACGGCATAATCTGGCCCATGCCGATTGCCCCATTTCAGGTTATCATTACTCCGGTAAATATGAATGACAAGAACCTTGCGGATACCGCCGATCGTTTATACGGGGCTCTGATCGAAAAGGGCGTGGAGGTACTTCTGGATGACAGGGATGAGCGGGCCGGAGTAAAATTCAAGGATGCCGATTTGATCGGAATCCCGATCCGGGTGACTATCGGCCCCAAAAAACTGGCTGAAGGTAAAGTCGAAATCCGCCTGCGGGATACGGGAGAGGTTACCAGTGTGCTTCTGGATCAGATCGAAGATACTCTCCTTCACCTGATTGAAGAAAAGATGGGAGATTTATCTTCATAAAATTAAATATAAGGAACCTCATTATTCGTGACCCTGTCAAGATGCCTATTTTAGGCAATAATATATAGAGGCTTCATGCTGCGGATTACGGATATCCTCGACAAAACACAGGAATATCTTTCTCCCGGGGAACAGGAGTTAATCGAGAAGGCATATATCTTTTCCGCATCTGTTCATCAGGGACAGGTGCGCCTATCCGGTGAACCTTACATGACCCATCCCATGGAAGTGGCCGGAATTCTGGCCGACATGGAGTTGGATGCGGCAACCGTGGCCACGGGACTTCTTCATGATACGGTTGAAGACACCTTGACAACGCTCAAGCAGATTGAAGAGCTGTTTGGAAAAGATGTCGCCTTTCTTGTGGATGGGTTGACCAAAATCAGCAAGATCACCTTCAGCAGTCAGGAAGAAAGACAGGCGGAAAATTTCCGCAAGATGATTCTCGCCATGTCCGCCGACATCAGAATCCTTTTGGTGCGATTGGCGGACCGCATCCATAACATGAGAACACTCGAGTTTCACACTGCCGAAAGACAACGCTATATAGCCAAGGAAACAATGGAATTGTATGCCCCCTTGGCCAATCGCCTTGGCATATACAAAATGCAGGTTGAACTGGAGGATACCGCCTTTCGTTTTCTTGATTATGAGGCTTATGCCAACCTGGCTAGACGCGTTACCCAGAAAAAGGAAAAGCGGTATCAGTATACGGAGGAAGTAAAGAGCCTTATTCAAGGGAAGCTCGACGAATACGGACTAAAAGGCGTCGTTGAGGGCAGGGCAAAGCATTTCTGGAGTATTCACAAAAAGATGCACGAGCAGAAAATAGATTTTGACGAGGTCTACGATCTGACTGCCTTCCGCATCATCCTGGATTCAGATAAGGAAAGAGACTGCTATGAAGCACTAAGTATCGTCCATTCCCTTTGGATTCCCGTTCCCGGCCGATTCAAGGATTATATTGCCATGCCCAAGGCGAATAATTATCGGTCACTTCATACAACCGTCATCGGCCCGTACGGGCAGCGGGTTGAAATTCAGATCCGAACAAATGAGATGCACGAGTGGGCTGAGGAGGGGATTGCGGCTCATTGGCGCTACAAGGAAAAAAGATCCCTGCCCGGCAATGACGAGGCACAGATCAGGAGGTTGCGTGAACTGCTGGAAGTCCAGCAGGAATTGAAGAATCCGCGTGAGTTCATGACGAATCTCAAACTGGCTCTCTTCCCCGATGAAGTGTATGTCTTTACGCCGGGAGGTGATGTCAGATCATTTCCCAAAGGTGCGACACCGATTGATTTTGCCTACAGCATCCATACCGATGTGGGGAATCAGTGCATTGGTGCCAAGGTAAATAGGAGCATCGTCCCGCTTAAATACGAACTTCGAAACGGTGATGCCGTTGAAATTATTACTCAGGCAGGACACCATCCCAGCAAGGACTGGCTGAAGTATGCAGTAACTTCGAGGGCGCGTTCAAAAATCAAGAGCTGGGTAAAGGCGGAAGAAAGCAAAAAAAGCATGTCCCTGGGCAGGGACCTTCTTGAAAAAGAGTTTCGGAAGCACTCCCTGAAATTCAATTCGATCGTCAAATCTGATGAAATCAAAGATCTCTATAACGAACTTTCGGTCAATTCACTGGATGACCTTTTGGTGCTTGTGGGATACGGCCGGGTGTCCCCGAAACGGATCGCCAATTATTTTGTTCATGAAGAAGTAAGTGTCAGTGAGAGGCCCGTCGCCGAAGCTCCTTCTAAGAAGGCTAAAGGTGACGCTTCCCAAGGGATCTCAATAACGGGGATTGAAGATATAATGGTTCGTTTTGCCAGGTGTTGCGACCCGATTCCCGGCGATGAGATTGTCGGATATATATCAAGAGGGAGGGGGGTTGCAATTCACACCGCCGATTGCGAACGGTTGCCTGAATTGGACTCGGAAAGATTTGTCGATGTATCCTGGAGCTTAAAAGCAACTCAAACCTATTCGGTAAACATGGTCGTAACCTGCAAAGATAAAAAAGGGATTCTGGCGGAAATCAGTTCACTAATTTCGTCCCTCGATATAAATATCAGCCAGGCCAGGGTAGATACGCGAAAAGATGTTCGAGTAGTTTGCTTTTTCCGAATTGATGTTACAGGTTTGAGACAACTCAACAGCCTGACTTCGGCGATAAAACAACTCAAAGATGTTATATCCGTGGAAAGGGTGCAGAAAACAAAAGAACATACCAGGCTTTCAGATTGATGCGGCCCACTTATTTATTGACATAGTTTCGTTATATGCTGTATGAGAGGCACACTTATTGAGTCTCGGGTAAGGGAAGACAATGCAGCGCATACTAAAACATGATCATAAAATAATGAAAACTCTCCAACTGATTCTGTTGCTGCTTATTTTTCCCTTGCTACCCATTACGGTATCGCCTGCGTACGGCACTATACTGGTGATGATTGATCCTGCCCATGACGGTTTAGACAAAGGCGTTCGATTTTCTGATCAGCTGCACGAGAAGGATATTACGTTGGCCATTGCCCACATGGTTCAAAAGGAACTGGCATCTGCACCTAATGTCCGCGTTCAGTTGACAAGGGATCCGGATAAACCTGTAAGCATCGGAGAAAGGACGCGGATCGTTCGAAATGCCGCCCCGGATATTTTCGTCTCTCTCCACGTAAATGCTGGATTCGAGAAAAAGGCATCAGGTTTTGAAATTTATTTTCCGGGATTTAAGAGACAAAACAAGAGCGAAAAAGAAGATTTATCTATCATAGTAAAGGATATGGAAAGAAACAAGTATCTCAATGACAGCGTCCGCTTCGCTTACAGTCTGCAAAAGAATTTAGAGCAGGTTTTCCCGCGCAGAGGGCGGGGTCTACGGGAAGCGTCAGTCCCGATCCTCGAAGAAATCACAAAACCTGCTGTGGTTATTGAACTTGGGTTTGTTACAAATTCAGAAGACAAGAAGCAATTGGCGGATAAGAATATTCAGTTATCCATCGCCAAAGCAATCAGCAAGAGTATTCGTGACCTTTTCTAAGAAGGGAAGTATTGTGCAGCTTTTTGTTGCACCATTAATATGTTTGGAGAGTCTGTCTTTTGAGAAAAAATGGTCGTCATGAGGAAGAACTCCGGGAAGTGAAAATCACCCGGAATTTTTTAAAGTATCCCCATGGTTCCGTTCTTATTGAAATGGGGGAAACGAAAGTTATATGTACGGCCACCATTGAAGGCAGAGTTCCCCCTTTTTTGAGGAATTCCGGGAAGGGATGGTTAACAGCTGAATATTCAATGCTTCCCATGGCTACCCAGGAACGAAGCCAAAGAGAATCGGCACGGGGACGCATTGGCGGCAGAACCCATGAAATTCAGAGGTTGATAGGGCGTTCTCTGCGCGCAGTTACGAATCTTGAATGTTTTGGCGAAAAGACTGTTTATATTGATTGCGATGTAATCCAGGCCGACGGCGGAACAAGAACAGCGTCTATTACGGGGAGCTTTATCGCTCTAGTAGACCTTTTTCGCAAGATGAAGGAATCGGGCGACTGTGAGATCATGCCGGTG
>MVQR01000200.1 GCA_002067815.1 Syntrophus sp. PtaB.Bin001
GTAAAAAGGGGCTCTATATCAAGGATATCCGAAATTTCCCTGATGTCTTTGAAATCAGGTTCATCTAAAAATCCGATTATATAACCGGTCAGTTTTCTTGAGCCAAATGGAACAAGAGCACGTTTTCCTATCGCAGATTCAGCTTGGAGAAATTCCGGCACGGAATAGGTAAAAGAAGATTCCGTAGGGATATTTACGGCGATTTTAACGTACATGGGCTAGAGAATGGAGCGGGGGAAAAGACTAAAATTAATCTAAGAAATAAGAAAAAACTTCGTACCAGCTGCGTAAAGAAGTCTTTAAAAAGGGAAGATAAAACCATTAACAAGACTAAGGCGTCTATTCACCTTTAAGTTTTTCCATTTTTTCCTGTCTAGTCTTGCATTCAATGCAAAGGGTGGTCACCGGTCTGGCCAGGAGCCTTTTTTCTGAAATTGGTCCACCGCAGACTTCACAAATGCCGAATTCACCATCGTCAATTCGCTTGATGGCCTCCTGCATCTTTGCGATCAATTTTCTTTCGCGATCACGCATCCTTAATTCGAAATTACGGTCAGACTCAAGGGAAGCCCGGTCTGTCGGGTCAGGATAATTTTCCTTGCTGTCAGTCATATCCGCAACAGTTTTTCCGGCATCTACAAGCAACTCGTTAATCTTTTGATTAAGCAGTGTTCTAAATGATTCCAGTTTATCAGGCGATAGAGTCATTTCACTTACCTTGAAAAAAATTGTTGATGAGATATATACTTTAAAAGTCCGGTGAGCTCACCTAAATACACAATCAAAAGAATTTTGTAAAGAAGAATTATATCTTTTTGCCATATATTGTTAAAATCTTTTCAACAATGTTTGTTGTTGATGCCCCAGGAATTTCCGGAATGATGGCAACAGTCCCGCCCCAACTTTTTACTTCATCACGTCCGACTATCTGATCTTCCGCCCAGTCGCCGCCTTTAATCAATACATCCGGCTTCAAGAAGAGAATCAGTTCAAGGGGAGTCGTTTCATCAAAGATAGTTATGTAATCGACAAACTCCAGGCAGGCAAGCAAGTCAGCCCTTTCGTCCTGGGGTATCAGCGGTCTCTTTTCTCCTTTGATTTGTCGCACGGAGGAATCACTATTTAATGCCAATACGAGAACATCTCCTTTTTCGCGGGCCTGCCGGAGATATCTTGTGTGACCCACATGAAGAATGTCGAAACAACCGTTGGTAAAGGCAATTTTTTTACCTTCTCTGCGCAGGCGATCAAGTTCCTGTTTAAGGTTTTTCCAATCAAGTATTTTATTCATTTCAATATTTCTCCGTGTTTGTTTTTAAGGAGGAAATTATGACTACTCTATCAGGCTCTTGCCAGTGTTGCAACAGCGACGGATTTTGCGCCACTTTTGAGTAGGGTTCTAGCACATTCTTTTACGGTGCTGCCTGTAGTATAAACGTCGTCGACAAGTAGAATCCGAGAATCGGCAACAGCTTTTTCCCTGACAACTGCAAAAGCATTCCTGACGTTGCTTTCCCTTTCTTTCCTTCCTAAATTTATCTGTGGCTCGGTATAAGTAAGTCTTCGCAATGATTGAAAGTCTATGGTCAGTGAAAAATTGCGGGCTATCGACTTGGCAATAATAAGAGATTGGTTAAATCCTCGTTCTCGCAATCGCTTTTTATGCAGAGGAACCGGAATTACAAGATCATAGTCTTGAACAGGAAGATATTGCCCGATATAGGATGCGAGAAGATTTCCCAGCGCAACCCCCGTAGCGATTCGTCCACGGTATTTGAGATCATGAATTGCTTCGAGAAGCACTGACTCGTATCGCCCCATGGAACGGCAGGCTTCAAAAGGCGGAGTTGCGGCAACGCATCGTAAACAAAGAGTGTTATCTCCTGTATCCGGAGGAAGAGTAAAACCGCAGATCGGGCAGAAGGGGGGAAAATAGAAGGAAATCCGGTTTTTACAGTCCGGACAAAAGTCACTATCATCCTCTGAAATCAAAAGTTCATTACAGGACAGACAGCGAGGAGGGAAAAGAAGGTCGATGAGTCCTTTAAAAAGAGACTTCAAGCTTACATCCCGTCGCTCAGGCTGTCCAACTCGGTAATTTCATCCGGAATTTCCATCCGTGGAACATCGGACCAGAGTCGTTCGAGATCGTAAAATTGCCGGACAGGCTGATAAAAAATGTGAATGATGATGTCGTTATAATCCAAAAGAATCCACTTGCCGGCGCTTTCCCCCTCGACTCCCAGGGGAAGTATCCCGGATTTTTTCATCCGTTCCTGTACTGAGGCTGCGATAGCCTGAACCTGCCGATCAGATGATCCGTCGCATATAATGAAATAATCCGCGAAGGAAGAGATTTCTTTGACGTTGAGGATCACGAGCCTTCCGGCTTTTCGTTCCAGAATTGCGTTAATGCAAAGCAAGACCCTCTCTTTTGAATCCTCTTTGGTGATTTCGTTAATAATTAAATAGCCCTCCTCAGAAAATTAAATAATGAAAAATTTAGAGTGTAAGTAACAAAAGAAGAAAGGACTGTCAATTCCAATTCTTGGACAATTGGCGATTGTGGAAAGCGCGCCGTTATGATAATTGCATCTGACTATGAAAGATATTCTACGATATATACAGGTGCACGTTCCTTTCCGGATGCTTGAGGGTAATTTTTTGAAAACAATCGTCAGGGAGGGAATCAATCCCGAAATAGGATTTGATTATACGATTCTGGATACAGCTGAAAAAGGCAGATTCAAGGAAGTCGCAGCTCGATTGTCAGACGCCGGTCTGCGAGTCACTTTCCATGCTCCATTCATGGATCTGCGTCCCGGGGCAATTGATCCACTAATTCGCGAGGCATCGCGCCAACGTTTAATGCAGATATTTGAATTGGTACCACTCTTTCATCCCCTGACTGTTGTGTGCCATCCTTGTTTTGACTCCCGTTACTATGTTTCAACAGAGGCACAGTGGTTGGAAAACAGTCTGCATATCTGGAAAAACATTGCCGATCTGGCTGCACAGTTAAGCACACTCCTTGTTCTGGAAAATGTATATGAAAATACGCCGCGCCAGTTAAGCGAACTGTTAAAATTAATCGATTCAGAAAATGCCCGCTTCTGCTTTGATACGGGTCATTATAATGCATTTGCCGATACACCGTTGGAATTCTGGCTGGCGGCGCTCGGCGACTTTCTCGGGGAAGTGCATCTTCATGATAATAACGGAAGTAAGGATGAACACCTTCCCATAGGAGAGGGCAACTTTCCCTTTGAACGGTTGTTCGCCTTTTTCCGGGAAAGGTCCTTGAAGCCTATTATGACTCTAGAAGCCCATTCGGAGGCACATTTCCGAAGGACAGTCGAAACACTTTCAAAAAACAGACTTTTCGGTACTTTATAAATCTTAAGGAATAAGGAAGAGGAAAGTCATGATTCGATATATATTGAAACGCCTATTATTCATGATTCCTCTGCTTGTAGGAATTTCAATTATTTGCTTCGTCGTGATGCATCTGGCGCCCGGTCTGCCCACCGATTTGGAAACTCAGATGAACCCCAGGGCTTCCGCAGAAGCACGGGAAAGACTGAAAGCATTATATGACCTGGATAAACCGCTGCATCAACAATATCTGATTTGGGCAAAAAAACTTCTTGTCTTTGACTTGGGAATCTCTTTTTCGGCCGATCATCGGCCGGTTGCGGACAAGATCATGGAACGCTTGCCGATAACAATAACATTAAATGTTCTTTCGCTTTTTCTGATTCTAGGCATCGCCATCCCACTGGGCGTGCTTTCGGCTGTTCACCAGGATTCGCTCTTTGACAGGATTACGAGTGTAATTGTATTTATAGGCTTTGCCACTCCTACATTCTGGCTGGCATTGCTGCTCATGATTTTTTTCGGTCTTCAGCTGGGTTGGCTTCCTATTTCCGGTATCCGTTCGCTGAATTATGAATACTTGCCGCCCGGTGCCGCAATTTTTGATCTTGTGAAGCATCTTATTCTTCCTGTTTTTCTTTCGGCTTTTGGAGGGCTTGCAGGATTGTCGCGTTACATGAGGGCCAATATGCTGGAGGTGATCCGCCAGGACTACATCATGACGGCCAGGGCAAAAGGATTGAGCGAACGCACCGTAATTTACAAGCATGCCTTGCGTAACGCCCTGCTGCCTGTTATTACCATCCTGGGGTTGTCCGTACCCGGTCTGATCGGCGGCAGTGTGATTTTTGAGACTATATTTGCAATTCCCGGAATGGGCCAGCTTTTTTACATGTCAGTCATGGCTCGGGATTATCCTACAGTGATGGGAATTCTTTTTATCGGGGCTATATTGACATTGGTCGGAAACCTTCTGGCTGATGTAAGTTACGCCCTGGCCGATCCCCGGGTCCGGGTATCATAAAGGAAGTAACGATATGAGTAAGGATTTTTGGAATCGTTTCAGGAAAAATCGACTTGCTCTGGCCGGGAGCTTTCTGGTGTTTCTTCTCTTCATTGTTTCCCTTCTGGCTCCTTGGCTTTCCCCTTATGATCCCAGCGCAATAGATTTGAAGAATATCCTTGCACCGCCTTCCGCCACACACTTGTTTGGAACGGATCAGTTAGGAAGAGATGTCTGCAGCCGCATGATCTGGGGTGCGGGAATCTCACTGAAAGTCGGCTTTGTCGCAACGGGGATAGCTATTGTGATCGGCACGCTTCTGGGAGCTGTGGCCGGCTATTATGGCGGTTGGGTCGATGCGGTGATCATGCGCTTTGTCGATATAATGCTCTGCTTTCCTTCTTTCTTTCTTATTCTCGCCGTGATAGCCCTGCT
>MVQR01000201.1 GCA_002067815.1 Syntrophus sp. PtaB.Bin001
CGCGAAAGAATCCCGAACGGTCGGGACGACTCGCAGTGTCGTTACTTCTTTCAGATTCCGGGGATTGTTCCCCAATATGAAATCCGGCCTGGATTCGGCGCCGGTTCCTTCGTGACAGTTGTAACAATTACGATACTGACCGCCCGAGTGGCAGCCGTAACAGCTCACCTTTCCTTTGTGGACAGCGTGCGCGGTCTTCGTCAGGGGATTCTCCGATTTTATGGTCGAGTGACAATTCGTACAGGCAGGTCGGTCCTTCACCTCCTGCTTCGTGAGATACTTGTTGCCGTCGCCGTGCAATTCCTTTTTCTTGTGGCAGTCGAGGCAGATCATCCCCTTCTGATAATGAACATCAGTCGTGCCGCCGTATTCCCCTGTAAATTCCGGATAAACGCGCCCGCCGTGACAGAAGGCGCAGGTCTTTCCTTCGTCCTTTTTGATGAATTTATGGCCCTGGATGAGCCCGGAACTGATTCCGGAAATCGCCGGCGATTTCACATGGCACCCGCCACAGGAGGCGTGGCAGCTACGGCAGGACTTCTCGAATACCTGATTATCGAAGATCTTGAGCTCCGCCTTGGAAAATCTCGGCATTACCCCCTGCCGCTGACCGATTGTCGTGTAGTGCAAGGATTTGCCGTAGGTGTCCGTGATTTGTCCATGACACTTACTGCAGGTTTTCAGATTGTCCGAAGGACGGCTCACCATCGCCTTATGGGCAAGTTCTTTAGTTTCAGCCTTGTCGTTGCCTTTATGACAGGACACGCATCCCTGAATGAGATGGGAATCTTTGGTTAAAAGTGCGGGGTCGACCAGATATCCCTTGTAATACTCTTCCGCCTTCACGGGCGGCGGAGCACCCGCTCACCCTTCACCTTCACCGCTGATCACCGGCGGTTTGACGAGGGTTTTCATCAACTTATCGTTGGTATGGCAGGAAACGCACGAGTTTGCCTGGTTTGCCGGAGACGCCCAAGCCCATGACGTCAAGAGAAAAAGGACGAGGGATAATATCAACAGGTGGTCCGTCTTCATGGCTTGAAAATCCTTTCTTTTGATCAGGAAATCAAAAAAAGCATTAACAATGAAAACGTTTCAGACCGGTGAGAATAACAACTTTCTATTTAATAATTTATGACAGATTTTTTTTTAAATCAACAGATTATCAAAGGCGTACCGATAAAAGATCAGACCACGCGGAACTTTTGTATCTGGAGCTTGCCATCAAAAAGGCTTCGGCAGATCCGTCCACAGTTCCGTTCTTGTCTTATATTTGAGCAGCCTCTCCGCAACTCTTTTCAGCGGTGCGGCATAGATGGTGTCGTATAGAATCTGTCCGGCGGCCTTGTTGATGGGGAAGGCCAGTTGCTCCCGATCGAGGGAAAACCGGGCGTCGATCCCGTGGGTATTTCCCCGGGCGTCAACGCGAATCCATTTTTGAATCGAGGAAAGATAAATCCCGTTCAGCCCGTGTAGAATAAGCTGATTATCGGCAAGGGGAAAGGGTACGATCTGATAGCAGAATCCTGCCGGAATTTTAATCGCCCGCAGCAGAGCCGCCAGCAGATGACTTTTCGAAAAGCAGATCCCCGTCCGCCTTTTCAGCACATCGCCGGCAATGCAGGTCAGCACGTTGGTCCCGATATCATGGGAATGAGGGATTTCATCTCGTACCCATTCATACAACCGGCGCGCCCTGCCGATCTCATCCGGAATGCCGGCCGTCAATTCCCTTGCTGTATTGTAAATTGAAGGCTCCTTCCAATTGACTATCTTGTCCGCGGCCAGGTAGGCTTCGATATTTTCCGACTCCAGCTTCATGAACTTCCTCGGAAAAAGGCTCAACGCCAGGTAATTGAAGCCGGCTTTCTCTGGGGAATCCTGTAATACCGATACTGCGGATAACCGATCAGCATGGCCCCGAACACCTGATGGCCTTCCGGAAGGTTAAGAATCTGTTTCAAGGGGGGATGGAGTTCCGCCGCCCTGGTGAAGAATCCCGCCCAGCATGCACCCAACCCTTTTGAAAAAGAGGCAAGTTCCAGATAGGTCAGGGCGATGGTGCAGGACGACTGGGAAACGGGAAGCGCCGCATTGGCATAAGCGGCGATAATATGGGGCGCTCCGCGGCAGATCCGGTCCTTTCCGTCTTCCCAGTCGGAAACAAACCGTTTCATCCCCAGGCCTTTTGCCAATTCCGGATCATTTTCAATGACGGTGCGCATCCAATCGATGACCAGACCGGCCATGCGATTGACCTCGGCGGCGTCTTTTACGACCAGCCATTTTACCGGCTGGATATTCACCGCCGACGGGGCGTAGCGGGCGATATCGATGATATCCTCCAAAGTTTCCCGGGCAACCGGTTGTTTCTTGTATACCCGGATCGAGCGCCGGGTCGTCAGGAACTGCCTGGCCTGCTCTGCGGAAGGCAGGAGACTCGTATTCACCGGGACACACTGCTCCGGGGCCATTACGTTCAGAGAAAAAGCCCCGTAAGGACAAACGGCCACACAATGGCCGCATCGAACGCATTGTTTTTCCGCCTTGTCGATCGGGACAGGGAGCTTGTCCTCACTTATCGTAATCAGATTCAACGGGCATACCGCCGCACAAATACCGTCGCGCTTGCATTTTTCGAGATCAATTTCAAAAAGGCTGTTCATGCAGATTATCTCCTGTTTTTATTCACTTTCTCCTAGAATACCTTTCGGAACTCCTTGTCCCGGAAGACCGCCGCCACCATTTGATCAATCAGGCGGTAGGCGTTGTTTTCCAGCTCTTTCGGATCCTGACTTGATGGAGCAGGCAGAGTTACCGTATAATCCTTGCGAAATTTCTCCTCTCCCTTGCGAAAGAGGAGTACCTGGAACTTGCATTCCTGATCCGTCATCGATGTCAGCACGAGCTGGAATTCGACGGCATCCTTGAACGCTCCCTGCTGGCGGGCCGGAGGCGGCACGTACCCCCACCAGTAAGGGTGGTAGGGATGATGATAACCGTAGTAACCGTATGACTGATCATAGACCTTCATGCCGGCATGCTGGAATGCCTTCTGGAAACAGTACCAGATATGGGATTCCAGATTTTTCGTGGTCTCGTAGTAAAATTTGTTGTCTGCGCTGTAATATCCCGACCTCTTCGTGTTGGCGGCCTGATTGGTGAAATTGTCCAGGATGACCGTCTTTCCTTTTAAGCGGCCAAAATCCCCCGCACGGAACGCCGGAGCATAGTTTTCCTGTTTGATGACCACCTTTGTCCCCCCGCCACAGCCGCACAGCACCGCCGCCGCGAGCAGGCATAACACATAACGCATCCAGTTCCACTCTCTCATTCTTCCAGACGTCCTCCTAAAATTTCGATGAAAATCAAATCCCCTCTGCTGACGCTATCCAACCTGAAGGAACGCTCAATGTCAAATCGAAGTTTTCCACGGTTCCAAAACGACCGCCGTCGCGCCGATTGCCAGCGGTATCGCGTTGCAGATCGCCTCGTCCCAGGCATTCAGGTCGATTCCCATAACCTTGGGAACGTTGGCCAGCGCCTCGTTGAACACCGTCTTTGCCAGCTCTTCCGGTTTATTGGGGTCGAAGCCGGCTTTCAAACGCTGATACCGGGCCACTGCCGCCGCACCGAGGGCCGGTCCGTTGTTTAGTACATAACTTCGGGCGTATTTTTCAAAGAGAAAATGGGTTTCGTTGTCGTCGGTAATGATTTCGAAGAAAATAGCCATATTGCCCACATGATGGGGGGCCGTCAGATCCTGGAGATAATGGACGGCCCGGCCCAGAATTTTCAGATCGGTAGGATTCTGCAGGGCCTGCGAATAGTAGCGGGCGAAATTGGAAAAGGCCGTTTCGTCGATGTCGTTGATCCGGTCCAGGAGATACAGGGATGGCCCATCGAGTACCCGGGGCCAGAAGTTTCCGTACCTCCGTTCATCGATCTTGCCGTAAAAATGCCCCTCGTAAGCCAGCTCCCAGAGTTTCTTATCCCGATCCGGGTCCATGCAGGAGTCGAGGATCGGCGTTTTCAGGACCGGATCGGTTATTTTCTGCAGGTCCAGCGCATGGGCGGTAATCAACTCATGGGTTGTATCCTTTTCGTCAATCAGCTTCTTGAGGGCTTGATAATAAGTGTTGGCTGTCTTTATCAAATCCTCCAAAAGCAGGAGGTCCTTTGACAAGCCGGCCGAGAATATCTTTTCCCGTCTGTCCATCTTCATTCTGTTGAAGACGGTTTTGTCTATCGGCGCAGCGCTCCTGGCCAGCCGGTTTTTCAGCTTCCTGGCGTCCTGTGCAGCCTTCTTCATGATGGCGCTTTCTTCCTTGGTCATCACATCCGGATATCCGTTCATAGCTCCCTCCTCGCCGTTTTTTAGATAAGACCAACAGCGCTATTATCACATCCTGCTCTTGATTTCCTCCCAGAACTCATGAACGGCATCGGACCATCCTCGTTCCCATGCCCGGAAATACTCATTGGGAACGCTGTTGCTGAAAGAAGTCTCGACAAAACCCATTTTGTCATCGGCTTTGATCACGTCGTTGAAATAATAGCCCAGTACTTCATCGTGGGTAGGATCATAGGCAATGATAACCTCATTTTTGTAATCCATCGGCACATAATCGATTGCATATTGGAACTCCGCCAGGTTTGCGGCTTTTACCCACTCCAGCCCGTCGGTTTTTCCCTTCCCGTAATAAATGCCTTCCAGTTCGCCCCTTTCCTTTTTCAAACTGGTTATCACATCTCGGATCTGGAATTTTTCCTTCTTCCGGATCGCTTCCGATACTGCATTCTGAAAAAT
>MVQR01000202.1 GCA_002067815.1 Syntrophus sp. PtaB.Bin001
ATCTTCTAAAACAATATCAAAATTTTCACCGTATCTAGCTTTCACGTCTTCAACAGGGAGTTCAATGGCTATGAACTTGTTAATGCCCTTTGCAGCTAGTTTTTTGACAAATACAGGGTGTGTCAGGGAATCATAGGTTGTTAGAATGAGGATCGGACCTGTGCCGGTAAATATAATAGCTGACTTCATGTTTTTTCCTCCTTTCTTTGACAAAAAGGGAGCTGTATGAGAACTTCATCCCACTTTGCCGGATAGAAATTCACCAACTTGCCTTAAACAGCTCAGATAATTGCTTATCACTCCAAAACAACCAGCCAGTTTAAATAACTTTAAAGTATAGTTGTTGCTGTGTCAATTAATGAATTGGCAATGTTCGGGTGTTAGAATTAAAAGAATAAGGAGGCGAAAAGATTGAACTCGAAGGGTTACTATATTAAAAAAAGGAGGAAGGATAATTCCTCCCTCCTTTCTGAGTACAAATATTTCAAATTAGCCGTAGATCATGTGATACATGGCAATAATCGCCGGCAGGGTAACCAGGGAAACAACTGACATCAACTTGATGAGGATGTTCATCGCGGGACCGGACGTATCCTTGAAGGGATCGCCGACTGTGTCACCGACAACGCCAGCCTTGTGCGCATCGGAACCTTTCCCGCCGAAGTTGCCCTGCTCAATGTATTTCTTCGCATTGTCCCAAGCGCCACCGGAGTTGGCCATCAGAAGACCCAGGATAACACCGGTCAGCGTCGCACCGGCAAGGAATCCGCCCAGAGCTTGCGGGCCTATCAAGATACCGACCAGGACGGGGCTCACAACAGCCGAAACACCAGGAATGATCATTCTCTTCAGGGCGGCGGTGGTGGCGATATCCACGCAGCTGTTCGTATCGGGGGGCGTCGTGCCGGCCATGATGCCGGGGATCTCGCGAAACTGTCGACGGATCTCGTTGATCATGTCAAAGGCTGCATCGCCGACGGCTGTCATCGTGAGGGCGGCCAGCAGGCAGGGAATCAAGGCGCCGAGGAACAAACCTGTGATGACATCCGCCTGCGTCAGGTCGAGGGCGAACTTTTCAAAACCAGGATAGGTCTTCATCGTCTGGCTGACTGCGGCAAACATAGCCAGGGCCGTGAGGGCCGCCGAACCGATGGCGAAGCCCTTTCCGATGGCAGCCGTGGTGTTGCCCACTGCGTCGAGTCCATCGGTGATTTCCCTGACATGGGACGGCATGTGAGCTTGCTCGGCAATACCACCGGCGTTATCGGAAATCGGCCCGTAACTGTCCACGGACATCGTCATTCCGACAGTACCCAACATCCCGACTCCGGCGATGGCGATTCCGTAGAGACCACAGGCCAAATAGGACAGCAGGATCGCCATAGCGATGAAGAACATCGGGGGGGCTACGCTCTCGAGACCAACGGCAAAACCGCTGATGATCGTGGTTGCCGATCCGGTCTGGGAAGCTTCTGCAATCCTGCGGATAGGTTTGCGAGCGGTATAATACTCGGTAATGGCGCCTATCATCATTCCCGCAACGATTCCTAAGAGAACGGCCCAGAAGGGTCCAAGGGGACCGCGGATGCCCAGACTCTGCAGGTATTCGGGAGTCATATCCGCCGTGAGCGTTTTAACGACAAAGTACGAGGCAGCAATGAAGAGTATCCCCGCGATATAGAGGCCATTACTCAGGGCCGACTGGGGGCTCATATTCTTTAGTAGATTGAAAAGACCGATACCGATGACTGAAGATGCAAGCCCGACGATGATAAAGAGCATGGGTAACATCATCCAGCGCAGAGCCATTCCTTCCACACCCATACCCATCGTTGCGCCGATGGCGATGGCGGCGACGACGGAGCCAACGTAGGATTCAAAGAGATCAGCACCCATACCGGCGATATCGCCGACGTTGTCGCCGACGTTGTCCGCCGTGACGCCCGGGTTTCTCGGGTCGTCCTCGGGAATCCCCGCCTCAACCTTACCGACGAGGTCGGAGCCAACATCGGCCGTCTTGGTGAAGATACCGCCGCCGACACGGGCGAAGAGGGCGATCGAAGAGGCGCCCATGGCAAAACCGTTGATGACGTTAGGGTCGGTACCAGCGAAGAGCATGAAGAATACGCCGAGGCCGAGCAGACCGAGGGAGGCAACGGAAAGACCCATGACCGACCCACCGAAGAAGGCCACCGTGAGGGCCGTTGCCTGCCCATGCGTCTTGGCGGCTTCTGCGGTCCTTGCATTGGAGAGGGTCGCTGCCTGCATACCGAACACGCCGGCCAGCAGCGAGCAGATGGCTCCGGACAGGAAGGCCACGGAGGACATCTTGTTTTCTAGACCGAAGAAGAGAAGGGCGAAGACGACGACAATAAATACGGAGATAATTTTGTATTCCCTTTTGAGAAAGACCATGGCGCCGGAATGAATTCGCTCCATGATCTCCACCATTACCTTGTCTCCCGGAGGAAAGGACATGACGTATTTATAAATAAAAAACGCCAGCACCAGTCCGAGAAGACCCCACAACCACGAGTAATTAACTAAAAATTCCATAATCCCGTTTCTTTATACCTCCTAACTTAAGTTTATTATGATTCTTGCATTACATCCGCTCATCGGTGCCTGAACGACGGATGTAACAACATCAATCACCAAAATCAGAAACCGTTCAAGAGAACGGGTCACCGCCAGCATCTTATGTTTATCAAAAGGCCCTTTTTTTCGGGAGGGAGAATAGGTTAAATACGATTGTGTGTCAATGAAAAAGAAGCATAGGATGGGGGTTATTTCTTTCGCAAAACCCATACCACAATAGTTAACGTGGAATAAATATATAGGTGACACACTTTGATTACGTTTGTTGTATTATTTTCTTTTGGGCAACGGTAATCCGTTCCGGTAGACGTTATTGGAAGCAATCGGCATAGGGGGCTGCCATAAAAGGCCGCGCCCATGCCACACCACCCGGCATGCGGGGTCCGCACCGGGCGGTTCTAGAAGTCGAGGTCATGAGAGCCGGGGAACATCAAGACGATCAAAATAGGAGTTCGTCATAATGGTGTTTAGCAGTTTATCACTATTTCGTCACCATCGGCGGGAATTTGCTGTAACTCTCCGTGCCACAACCGGCGGTGCACCGAGTACAAGGAGTTCTCGATACATCGTCGTTCCGCGCTTCCAGTGTTTGAGCTGAATTGCCCGAAGACGGCGGTGCAGCGATTCATACAGCGAACGCCGGAGTCCCGGCGTTTGCGCCAGCCCATAGTAGGTTTTCCAGCCCAACAGATAAGGCCGTAGGCGCTCAATGACCTCCGCCATACTGCGCCCACCGCGCTTTTGGCCTCATTAACCGTTAATCGCAGTTTGGCATAGCACCGACGAAATAACGCCATCACTCTCTCACCCGCCTTACGACTGCGCTCATAAACGTTGCAATCGTCAGCGTAGCGTGCAAAGCAATGTCTGCATCGCTCAAGTTCTTTATCCACCTCGTCAAGCAGCACATTGGCCAACATGGGCGACCAGGGACCGCCTTGCGGCGTACCCTGGTACCGCTCCTGTACGACTCCACCACTCATAATCCCGCTGTTCAGGTACGCACGAATCAACCGGACGATTCCGGCATCGTCAATGCGCTTCCGTACGCAGTCTATATGTCGTGATTAACCCGGTAAAAGAACTTCTCCCGATCAACATCCACAATCACCCTCCGGCCGGACTGCACGCAGCCTTGTGCGGCCAAAACCGCATCCTGCGCACGTCGCCCAGGCCGGAACCCGTAGCTGTGCTCACTGAAAATGGGGTCAAGAATCGGCTGAAGCACTTGCAGCAGTGCTTGCTGAATTAACCGATCCGTCACCGTCAGGATGCCAAGCTCGCGCTTACCCCCATCCGGTTTCGGAATCGTCACCCGTCGTACCGGTTGGGGGCGGTACGTCCCCGATAACACTTGCTTACGTATACTCGGCCATTTGGTCACCAGTTGCCGGGCGGTCTGGTCAATATCCAATCCATCCACACTCGCCGCACCCTTGTTGACTCGAACCCGTTTGAACGCCTGTTTCAGGTTCTCTCTCGTCAGCGCTGCCATGAGCAACGTCGACCCTGTGCTCCCGGTGTCATGGCGCGGTCAGCTTGCTTCGTCGCTGGCTGGATCGCTCACGGCTTCACAATTCGTTACGCCAGTCCGCTCCGCTTGTGTGGACATCTGATGCTTTGCTTGCAGCATCGTCATGGCCTTGAACACTTCTCCTTGTTCGGCCCTTCGCACCATACAAGCTGCTACTGAGGCTTCTGCTGACTTCTCACTCCGATTTACCATTGTCGCCCTTTCAGGCATAAGGCGAGATCTCTCCAGGTAAGAACGCACTCCTTCACTGCACAACCGCCGGATTTACGCCAACTCGCTTTGATCACGAGAGCTTCACGGTTCTTTGCCCGCTCGCCTGATCATCAGCACCTTTTATCCGATTCTTGTCCATTGGCTCGCAGCTTCGGTCCACGCTTCTTTCCCACATTTGGTCACCCTCATGCAGTTGCACTTCACTTCGTTTGCTGTGATCAACTTACAGCGGGACTTGCACCCGCAAGAGTGCGCCCATGTTGAGCGCACAAAAGAAAAGGCGCTCCCAAAATGGAAGCGCCTTTTGCTCATAAGCTACATTACACGCTTAACCCTTTTCAGCAATTCTCATTCCGTAGAAAGATCTGTAAAGGAAAATAAGAGCGATGGCGAAAAACACCGCTGCTAAGCCAAGTTTGAGACTGTGGCTGGTCATCGTGACGGCGATTTCAGTGGCCAGGAGT
>MVQR01000203.1 GCA_002067815.1 Syntrophus sp. PtaB.Bin001
AAGTCTCGAAACAGAAGCCGGTCCCAGTGCTCAAACCCGGCTTCCACAATGTGAATGTGATGCGTTCTGCGCCCGTCCTTATCGCGCTTGATGAACCAGGCATAGAACGGAGGCGTATCCTCTCCCCATGTAGGCCGCCAGAAATAGTCATAGCCCTGCGCTTCCAGGATGGGAACGATTTTCTGTCGGGTTTCATCGAGGCTCGTCACCTCAACCAGCATATCCACGATCGGTTTGGCCGCAAGGCCGGGGACGGCGGTACTGCCGAAGTGCTCGATTCTGCGGACAAGATCCCTGGGAAGACAAGACAGAAGATGGATACGCTCTTTCTCGTACATTTCCGGCCAGCTGGAATCGTATGCCGCAACGGCAACTTCCTCGCCGATGACGCGGGCAATCTTCTCTTCAAGGGTTTCCATTTTTTATCATTCGGCTGATTTTATCAGCTCTTTGCAGAAAAACCCGGGTGAAATTCGACAGTCCCACTCGCCTTATTATTTTCAAAAGGCAAGGCGAGGAAGTATTCCTGCGGAATTCCCTCCAGGATCAAATCCGGAAGATTTCTGAAGCCGAATCGCTCGTAATATCCCGGGTCGCCGGCCAGGACACAGCCCTTTCCCCCCAGAGCTTTCAGCCGGGAGATTCCTTCACCAAGCAGGGCTTTTCCGATACCCTGTCTTTGAAATTCAGGCAATACGGAAATCGGGCCAAGACCATACCAATCCTGACTTCCGTCAGAAACGGCCACCGGCGAGAAGGCGATATGACCTGCCACTTTCCCTTCTATCTCCACAACGAGGGAAACGGTCAGCGCCTTGTCGGCCCGCAACGCAGCGATAATGAACTGCTCCGTTTGATGGCTGTATGGATGATTCTCGAAGGCCGCTTTGGTAACATTGGATATTGCTTCAATATCAGATTCCATCTCCTCGCGGATAATCATTTTCACCCTCCAATTTATGCCGCGGCTGTTAAGTTCTTTGTCACTCTGAGCGCTTTATCATCAGCAATAGATTTCCCCTTGGGCATAGAGGACGGCCTGCCCGGAGATTTTCACGCGGTCTCCCAAATTCTCGCAAAACAACTCCCCGCCACGCCTCGATAATTGAAAGGCATGCAAGCAATTCTTCTTCAGCCTGTCCGCCCAATAGGGAACAAGAGTGCAATGCGCCGATCCGGTAACGGGATCTTCGGCAATCCCGGCATTGGGAGCGAAAAAGCGGGAAACGAAATCCGCTTTTTCGCCCGGCGCAGTCACGATGATCGCAAAGGCATCCCGGATCTGTTTCAATTTTTCGAAATTGGGATTCATGTCCTTGATGATCGATTCGTCGCGGAAAACCGCCAACAGGTCCCTGGACTTCAGGACTTCGACAGGTTCTGCGCCTAGCGCCTGGGAAAGAATGGAAGGAGTCTCCGTCGGCTCCGGCATCCGGCCCGGGAAATCCATGGTAAGCAGACCGGCCGATTTGGCGACGGACAAAAGCCCGCTCGCCGTTTCAAAATCCACGGAGGACAACGTACTGTCGATAAAGGAAAAAATGACGAATGCGCTTGCCAGGGTAGCATGGCCGCAAAGATCAATTTCCACGGCGGGCGTGAACCACCGAAGTCCGTAGCGACCTTTTGCCTGCGGAACAAGGAAGGCGGTTTCCGAAAGATTGTTCTCCGCTGCGATATTTTGCAGCAGATCATCACCAGGCCATGATTCAAGCAAACATACTGCCGCAGGATTACCGCCGAATATTTCTCCCGAAAAGGCATCAATCTGGTAGAAAGGGATTTTCATGTTTCATTTTCCCTGAGAAGCGATCCGGGAGCCGAATTCAAAGGCTTTGCGGCAATCATCAGGAAACATCTTTTGCCGCCGTTCCGCCTTCTTGGCCGGGTCCATGTACTCCATGACAACCTTCGAATAGTCCGGAAATTGGTAGGTATCGTAGCAGCAGAAGGTTTCCGCCGCGCCGAAAACCATGCGAAGCGTTGCCTCAGTGGCGTTGAACATTGTCTCATAGCGTTCGGCGCACTGTTCCTCGGTAACGTTCATGGTGTAAATGATCCCGGTCCGGATCTTTCGCGGAAAAGCCGACCGGGGTGGATTGCTGTAAACGAGAGGGGCAAACAGCAGGCGTTCCAGAAAAGAACGCATCTCGCCGCTCATCGACCCGAAGTATATCGGCGATCCCAGGATAATGGCATCCGCCTCCTCTTCGATCTTTTTCAGGACCGGGCTCAGGTCGTCCTGCATCGCGCATCTGCCATTGGAAGGCCCGTCGATGATCTTGCACGCAAAGCAGCTGATACAGCCCCTGAAATCAAGATCGTACAGGTGCACCAGTTCGGTCGCCGCCCCTTTTGAAGCTGCACCTTCGAGCGCTTTTCCCAACAGGGTCGCTGTATTCCAGTTTTTTCTCGGGCTTCCGTTGATACCGAATATTGTCATATCTCAGGGTCTCCTTTCCGATTGTTAAACTCATTTCTGGATTGCTGCTCTTATAAATTTTCCCAAAATCAACATCTGAGTTGAGTGGTATCTGGCAGCTTCAGCAGTCCACTCCGACTGGTTATTACTCCAAAAGCAAGAGGCTCAAAGCCATCACCAGCATTCCGGCAACAAGTCCATACAGACTGTCATGGCCTTTCCCATAAGCCCTGCTTGTAGGAAGCAGCTCATCCAGGCTGATATACACCATGATGCCTGCCACACCTCCAAAAAGCATGCCCATTACTTGCGGTTGAATTACACCCGCGTTCTCCCCAAGAAAGAACCGGATCGCAAGGTATGCGACGACTGCACCCAACGGCTCGGCTAAACCGCTGAGCACGGAATAAAGGAAAGCCCTCTTGCGATTTCCTGTGGCATAGAAGATCGGGACCGATACGCTGATCCCCTCGGGTATGTTGTGCAAAGCAATCGCCAGCGCGATGGCCACGCCCAGGACCGGCTCCTGCAAAGCAGCGAGGAATGTGGCCAGTCCTTCCGGAAAATTGTGAATCCCTAAAGCCAGTGCGGTGAACACCCCCATCCGCATAAGCTTCGGATGATCGATGTGATGAATGGTAGAAACTTCAACCGCCGGCCGTGCACAGCCCGTGGACTTGAATTCCGAAATCGGCATCGAAGAATCATGTAAAGGCATGGTTTCCTCTTCCGTGCGGGTTTCGTGCGGATTCTCCGCTGATGGAATCAAGTGGTCCACCAGACCAATCAGCAGCACACCGCCGAAAAAGGAAGCGGTACCGATCCAAGGTCCCCAGGCGTTTCCGTAATGTTCAACAAGCGTTTCCAATCCTTTAGGAAAGATCTCCACAAATGAAAGATAGAGCATCACTCCGGCCGAGAAACCAGTTGCCACCGCCAGGAATCGATAGTTCGTTCTACCGGCCATGAAAGCAATGACGCTGCCGATCCCAGTAGCCATCCCTGCAAGCAGAGTAAGCCCGAATGCGATCCACACGTTCTGCATAACAAGTCCCCGTACCGAACATCTGATTCAAAAACTTCGCTTCTTCAGTTATTTTTTTACAAAAAAAGAATATGGTAAGTGCCTCTAAGATATCGATTTCCATTTGATCTGGAACTCGATTTCCTCTTCTTCCGCCGATTTCTCGTGCTCTACAGTAAATGTTGCACGCATGGGAACGTAGATTCTCTTGCCGGCGATCGAGATTTCGAAGCGCTCGTTGTTTTCAATGGCGTCGGCAAGGCGGCGAAGCTTAGCGATGAACTCTTCCTTCGGATATTCCTTTTCGACATCTCTGTTTCGTTTATCAGTCATGTTCCCCATCCTCGATCAGATTGATTTTTATGCGGTTCAGCAAGGAGTTTCACCGAAAAACCAAAAAATGGCCGAACGGCTTTTTTGGGATCTTGCAGTCAAATAAGCTTCATAAATGTCCGCAGCATTCTTAACAACATAAGTAACTTGTATTTTTCAACAAATAATTATCCTTCGAACCGTTATTGATATGCACAACGGCTTGTCGTGACTGCGGAAGGTCGATAGCGCTTGACACCTTGTGGCCAGGCTGCTTATAAATTTCGTAATGGAAGGCGTAAGAGATCATTAATCCGGCAATTGCCAAAGCCTTTTCGTCCAAGAAATCCTACTCTATGGATCAGCCCCCGAGTATTGATCAGACAGATGGAAAATCCGGGATGAGCGTCTCGCCTCTACGGCTTTTTCTAGCTTTTCTCTGGCTGGGACTAACGGCATTCGGCGGTCCGGCCATGGTTGCCTATATCGAAGACCTTGCCGTAAATCGTAAACAGTGGCTGGATTCTGCGTCATTCCGGACCGGCGTCGCCCTCAGCCAATCGCTTCCTGGCGCTACGGCGATGCAGACGGTTGCCTATGTGGGACTCAGAACCGGCGGGCTGTCGGGTGCATTGGCGTCTTTCGTCGGGTTCGGGCTTCCCGCCTTTGTGTTCATGACCCTGCTTTCGTCGCTATATGCAGTTTCCCATAATCTGCCCTGGGTCGTTTCCCTGTTCGGCGGGTTACAGGTCATCGTTGTCGCGATGGTCGCCAATGCCGCCCTAACTTTCGGCCGGTCCAATCTGAAAAATAAAGTGGATATTCTTCTGATGTCGGCTTCCGCCCTTGCCTTTTTCCTGAAGTTGAGCCCCTTTCTTGTAGTTGTCGGTGCAGCGGTTGCCGGAATCCTTATTGAAAAAAGCGATCGGCCCGCTTATGGGTTGCACGCAAACAGGCTGAGTCATGCAGGAAGAAATGTCTTAATACTTCTGATTGCCGTCGGCATCGG
>MVQR01000204.1 GCA_002067815.1 Syntrophus sp. PtaB.Bin001
AGAATCAGGAAGTTCACCAATTGGGCGAACAGGACAAACCAGTCGATGTGCATGTCTATCCCCCGGTCTTGGCAACGACATGGTTCCAGAACGGATTGGCGAAGATGAGGATCATGGAGATCACAAAGCAGTAAATGGCGATGGACTCGATCATGGCCAACCCCACGAAGAGCGTTCGCGTGATCGAGTTGCGTTCATCCGGCTGCTGGGCGATGGCCGTCAACGCCTGCCTGACGGAATTTCCTTCTCCGAGAGCGGGACCGATGGAGCCGATGCCCATGCACAACCCCGCAGCGATAATGGAAGCGGCGGCGATCCAAGTCATACTGTCCATAATATTCTTAACCTTCCTTTCAATAATTTAAAGAATAGTTTTTCGTAATTAACCGGGATTTGCTGTAACATCCCGAGAATCGCCATGCATTTGATCCCCTTCTTTCTTTTCATGGGACTGGATTGCCGAGGCAATGTATACCATTGCCAGAATGGAAAAGATGTAAGCCTGCACCAGTCCGATAAGCAGCCCCAGAGCATGCATGATTATGGGAAAAAACAGCGGTGTGACGGCAAGCAGAATGGCCACCACCTTGTCGCCGCTCATGATGTTGCCGAAAAGACGCACGGCCAGGGCCAGCGTACGGGAAAATTCTCCCATGACATGAAAGGGGAAAAAAATGAAGGTAGGTTGAAAGTATTCCTTTAAATAGTTCAATATCCCCTGCTTCCTTATTCCGAAAAGAGGAACGGCGACAAAGACGGTGATCGCCAGGGCGGCCGTCGTCATCAACGAGGCCGTAGGAGCGACATATCCAGGGACAATCACCAGCAGGTTGGACAAACCGATAAAGAGAAAGATAGTTCCGATATAGGGAAGATATTGATCAGGATCATCCTGACTGACCTCCGCAATCTGGGAACGCATGAGAGAAACGAGAACTTCCAGGAGATTCTGCCATCGCGACACCTTGAGATCGGTTGACAGATTCCGGGTGACAAGCCAGGAGCCGCCGACCAGCAGAACCATGACCAGCCAGGTGTAGACCAGTGTGGCATTGATGACGACAAAATGCCATTGCCAGAGGATCACCTGATCAGGGCTTATTTTACTCAGGCCCAGAATGTCCATGAGCTACTCCTTTAGGAGGGGAAGCAAATTTCTCCTTTCCCCACAGACGGATCAGAATTTCTCTCGCGACGACAAATCCCCCCAAAGTGACGGCAATTCTTTCCCAGCGCCCGGCCATGAGCAGATAAAAAGCCGGTAAAACAAAGCCCATTCGAATCAGCAGGCTTGTCAGCAGCAGCCTTGCCGGATGAGCCGTCTCGGGAAGGCGTCGCACCGTCTGCCGGAGCACGGCAAAATAGAAGCACCCCAAAACCATTCCGGCGGCAAAGACCGCCCCAAGAGAAACGCCGTATCGGGTCATTTTTCTCCTCGAATGCCAATCTTTTTCACCCAGTACCAGGCATTGACACAGCCCAGCATTACGCCGCCGATAAGGAGCATCAGCGTCCAGGAAAAACGACCGGGCCATGTCCTGTCAATCCATACCCCAAGCGCCACACCCACAAGGGTGGGAATGACCACCGACCAGCCCACTACGCCGAAAGTTCCCAGCCCGAACCAGAAGGCCTCTCTGTCCTGAGCTCCCCGGATCTTCAGGTCTTCACGGCGGGAAACCCGGCCGTGAAAATCATGGGATATGATTCGCCGTCTTTCTCCTGATGAGCGAAACTTTCTAGCCATGCTCTTTGAGCTCCATAAAACGGCGGATGATATCCGCTTCCAGTTTCGCCGTTGCCGATCGGGCCATTTTTTCCCGATCGTCCAGGGTTTTGAACTGCTCTTCAATAAGATTTTTGGCCCGCCCCAGATCGGCATTCCGGATGGCGTTGCGCGTGGAGATCCAGACATCCGGACCGCGTTTCACCAGAACCCCCTGATCGACTGCCAGCAGCTCCTCACTGCCGTTTTCCCCAAAAACCGCCAACAGCCCAGGCACCAGGATCGTCGTAAAATCAATGTGGCCAGGCAGCAAGCCGAAATACCCCTCGGCTCCCTCAGCAACGATCTTGGTGACTTTTTCTTCCAGCAGTACCTGGGATGGCAGCAGGATCTTAAGGTTCATCGATTTTCGCCTCCGAAATGGAACCGATCATATAGAGACTGCTTTCCGGGTAATCGGCAAATTCGTCGTTGAGAATCCGCTCGCAGCCGTCAAGGGAATCTTCCAGCGCAACCATCTTCCCTTCCGTTCCGATAAACTGCTCGGTCACAAAAAAAGGCTGGGTCATGAACCGCTCCAGACGACGCGCCCGGTAAACAGTGCGCTGATCATCACGGGACAGTTCGGCAAGTCCCAGCATGGCGATGATGTCCTTTAGCTCCTCATAAAGGGTCAGTGTCCGGCGGATCTCCTGTGCGATGCGATAATGCCGTTCCCCAGCAATGTGGGGCATCAGCATCTTTGAACCGGACTGCAGAAGGTCGATGGCGGGATACAGCCCTTCGCTGGCCCGTTTGCGGGAGAGGACAATGGAGGCGGAAAGATGTCCGAAGGTATGAACGGCTGAGGGATCGGTAAAGTCGTCCGCCGGGACGTAAACTGCCTGAATGGAGGTGATCGCGCCGTTGCCGGTGCTGCAGATCCGCTCTTCCAGTTCCGCCAGTTCGGTACCCAGGGTGGGCTGATAACCCAGCCGGGAGGGAAGCTGCCCCATCAGACCGGATACCTCGGAACCGGCCTGGATGAAACGGAAAATATTATCGATCAACAGCATGACATCCTGGCGGGCGTCGTCACGGAAGTACTCGGCCATCGTAAGCGCCGCATGACCGACCCGGAAACGCGCTCCCGGGGGCTCGTTCATCTGCCCCAGAACCAGGATAGTATTTTCCAGGACACCGGCATCTTTCATTTCCCGATACAGCTCTTCTCCCTCGCGGCATCGCTCCCCGATTCCGCAGAAGATGCTGATTCCTTTGAGAAGGCCGACCATGTTATGAATGATCTCGGTTATCAGAACCGTTTTCCCAACACCGGCGCCGCCGAAGAGACCGGCCTTGCCTCCCCGTTCCAGAGGGGCAAGAACATCTATCGCCTTGATTCCGGTTCTGAAGATTTCCGAGACCGTCGATTGCTGGGTGAGAGGGGGAGGGGCATGATGAATCGAGCGCCATTCCGCTTCTTTGACAGGTTCACCTTTGTCGATGGTTTCTCCGAATACGTTAAAGACACGGCCAAGGAGTTTTTCGCCCACCGGTACGCAAAAAGTGCGTCCCGTATCAACGATAACGGACCCTCGGGCCAATCCCTGGGTCGGTGTCAAGGCTACTCCGCGAACGGTTCTTTCATCGAGTTGTGTATGGACTTCAACCAGGATCCGGCCTTGGTCGCCGGCTCGCAGGACATGCCGCAAGGAGGGAAGAAAGTCGTCAAAGCGGGCATCTATGACGCTGCCCCGCACGGAGACAACAACGCCTTGGTGGATTTGCTTTTCCATGGGTATCAACCTATCGTGAAATAAATTAAACCTCATTCCAACAGGCTGGATGGAAAAAAAACTCAATGCATTTTAATATTCATCATTTTTGAAGGATAAATCAAGTTCATATTTTTATACCGTAATAGCCTGAAATTTGTTTTTCTTTTCAAGAATTGATTGATATTTTGTGATAATGCTAGTAAATTGCCTCTTCGGTTTAGGCTGGTCGGAATTGTATGTAGGCATGAAGCTATATTCATACCGGTCGGTTTCAATATTTACCACTATTCAGGAGGAATACAGGTTATGATGAGAGTTTTTGCAGATCGCCTATTTGACGTGCTGGTGCAGCATAAGAGAGACATCGCGGCAAGTTGGGCAACAGACGTAAGAAAAAACCCCAAGACGCCGTCATTCAAAGAGTATACTCAGGATCAATGCATTAACTACGCTGTCGATTTCTATGAGAATTTCATAAAAGTCTTCTTCGAATCAAAGCCCTACCCGGAACAGGAAGCATATTTTTCCAAATATGCGGAACGAAGATTCAAGGAAGGCATTCCTCTGCACGAAGCCATCCATGCCCTGATCATGATGCGCCGTCATCTTTGGCTGTTTGCCGATATGCAGGTCATCTTCACCAGTCCCCTGGATCAATATCAGGCGGTTGAAACCATCACGAGAACAATCCGCCTTTTTGACCATGCGATTTACATCATAATCAGACGCTACAAAGAGCTCGAAAAAGAGGCTCGCTAGCTGCACGGTCAAAAGCCTTAATTCTAAGATTCCGGATCTCTGAAATCCCGGCTATTTCAGAGGAATCGGTCCGGAATGAATTTCAGCCGGGGTTGATGAGGTGTTTCGTTTTACATCCCTTGAAATTTAGCCTTGAAGGCTGTCTGGATGATCAAAACTGCCGCATCAATACTCAGATTTTCCGTGTTGAGCACCATATCGTAGTCCAAGGGGTCCGTTACATCCCTTTGGAAATACTGCCGAACAAAGGATCTCCGGTCTTTTTGCATCTTCAGGACAAAGTCCTCTGCTTCCTTTCGGGTATGTCCGGTTGTTCGCATGGCCTTTTCAATACGCATATCGAGGGGCGCGATAATCCTCAACCGGAAAGTCGTTTCGTGAGGGAGGATATACTGAGCGCCCCGGCCCAGTAAAATGGCGTTGCCGTGTTTTCCGATCGTCCCGATGACATGGTTCAGATGACGA
>MVQR01000205.1 GCA_002067815.1 Syntrophus sp. PtaB.Bin001
GGGGCTCGTTTTTGGATTAAACGTTTGGAGGATACGCCTTCTTTCTATCCTGTCCACAACTTTGGGTTATATCTCAAAGACAGGAGAATGGGGACTCAATGATAAAGAGGTTCAAAAGTTAAAATACGCAATTGACAGATATCTCGATGGAGCATCGATGACAACTGACCTTCCCAAAATATTGAATCGGTCTGTATCATCTGTTTGGCGTATCTTTACACAAGGTTTGGGTGACTCTTATCAGATTGTTTTTAAATCTGAACGTTTTAACATCAATGAAACTGTAACCCTGAAGATCCCCAGGATAGTTGATGATGAAACAATTGAAAAAGTTAACAAACAACTGTCTGCCAACAGATTATATAAGCACAAGCATTTAAAAAATAAATATTTGTTGTCAAGAATGATATTCTGCGAGAATTGCGGTTTTGCTTTGGTAGGTGTGACAAATGCGGGATATTCATATTACCGTCACCAACCGTTCAGAAGATGTTCGTCATTTGCATCAGTCAGAGCAGATGTTATTGAAAATCTTGTCTTGACAGATATTATAAATAATTTTGGTGATGTTGCAGAACTTGAAAAATCTATGAAAATGGCAGTCCCAGACCTGGAAAAGAGAAAAGAATTGGAGAAACAATGTGAGATACTAAACAGTGATCTTGAAAAAATTACTGTTCAAAAGAATAGAATTGTCAAATCTATTGCAAATGGAACAATCTCAGACGATGACGCAAAATCTGAAATGAAAGCATTGAAGGAAAAGGAAGCTTTTTATCAGGAAGAAATAAAAAAGATTGATTTACAACTCGAAACTATACCATCTGAAAAACAGATTGGAATGAAGGCGGAATTATTACACAGGATGCACCTTGAATTTTTGCGATACAACCCCGCAAGATTGTCAGAAATGTCTTATGACGACAAAAAAGCATTGTTGCAAAAATTATTTTCCGGTAAGACGCCGGATGGTAAAAGACAAGGGGTATATATCACTTTCAATGATACTCACCCTAATGGCATTTATACTATTAAAGGACAATTACGTGAAATTATTGGTTATTTTGATAGTAATGTAACTTCTGTTGATGCTGATTAACGGAGTAACTAATAAACTGCATTATCAGATGAAAGTAAGAAATATAAGGAATTAAACTTTGATATCTTTTCAAAATGCTCATCTTGCTTTCGGCGACCGAGTGATTTTCGACAGTTTGAACTGGATGATCCCCCCACGCAGTCGTGTTGGTTTAGTCGGTGACAACGGTGTGGGAAAGACCACTCTTCTTCGGGCAATTATTGGAAATCTCGAACTGGACAGCGGCAGCATCAATATAGTCGATCGGAAGAATACGACTCTTGGTTATCTTCCCCAGGATCTTATTGAGCTTGAACCTCTTAATATCCTTGATTTCCTTAAAAAAAGAACCGGGCTTTTCGATCTTGAAATATTAATGAAGACCTATGAAGAGCAAGTCTCCAATTGTCCGCCAAACGATCCTGAATACAAAAATTCTTTAAAAAACTACGAAATGGCGGTTAATGCCTTTCAGGTCAAGGAGGGCTATGCCTTCGATGCCCGAGCCCGGCAGATGCTCCATGGCTTCGGATTCCGGGATTCCGATTTTTCAAAAAAATGCTCTGAATTTTCCGGCGGCTGGAAAATGAGGATTCTACTTTCCGTAATCCTTCTGTCCCGTCCCGACATCATGCTTCTCGACGAACCGACAAATCATCTTGACACGGAAAGTATGGAATGGCTCGAAAACTATCTCCGGGATTATACGGGCACGCTGATTACCGTTTCTCATGACCGGACCTTTCTGGATAAGATCACGACCCAGACAGCGGAACTATCCCGGGGCAGGATGACGATCTACAAGGGGAATTACTCTTTTTACCTCAGTGAAAAGGAAAGGAGAAGACTGGCCCTTTTAAAGGAAATGGAAAGTCAGAAAGCGGAGATCAAGAAAATCCGGGATTTTGTCGAACGGTTTCGCTATAAGGCCACCAAGGCCGCTCAAGTCCAGAGCCGGGTAAAGATGCTGGAAAAAATGGAAATCATCCAAGCTGAAGGATCAGAAAAAGCGGTACGCATTTCTTTCCCCCCTTGCCCTTCCAGTGGCCGAGATGTGATTTCAGTCCGCGGTTTATCAAAATCTTATGGCGACGCCAAGGTGTTCTCAAATGTGAATTTCACCGTCACTCGTGGAGAAAAAATCGCGCTTGTTGGTATGAACGGCGCCGGCAAGTCGACCCTTTCCCGCCTTTTGAGTTCTGTCGAAGCCCCCAGCGCCGGCGATATCCGTTATGGATTGAATGTGAAACTCTCCTTCTTTTCGCAGGAAAGCGCCGAAAATCTTAATTACAGCAGTACAATCCTGGAAGATATCAACAATACCCCGACACGATGTAACGATCAGGAAAAAAGAAATCTTCTCGGAACGTTTCTCTTCTCCGGTGACGACATCTACAAACCGGTGGCGGTCCTTTCCGGCGGCGAAAAATCGCGCCTTGCCCTGCTGAAGATCCTATTACAGGACGCCAATCTCCTCATTCTGGACGAACCCACCAACCATCTGGACATGAAGACACGGGATATTTTTCAGCAAGCCTTGCTGGATTATAACGGTACGATTATCCTTGTATCTCATGATCGATACTTTCTTGACCGTCTGATAAGTCGCGTTATCGAAATACGAAACGGCCAAACTATCGAATACAAGGGGAATTATTCTTATTTTATTGCCAAACGTGAAGAAGAATTAAATAATGCAGCGACGCTGCCGCTGACCAAGACATTCGGATCCGCCGACCAGGATATTGAAAGCAAACACGTGAGAAAAGAGATGCGACGCCTTGAGGCCGAGGAACGCAATCGGCGCTCAAAAATGCGCACGGCCCTGAAAAGGAACCTTAGCACCATCGAACAGACCATTATGACCCTTGAAGGAAATAAAAAGGAAATTGAAGAAATACTCTGCACTCCGGACATCTACCGCAATCCCGAAAAGCTGAAGATGTTTCGGCAGGAACTGCATGCGATCGACAAAAAATTGGAAAGATCTTACACCGAGTGGGACGATCTCACCCTTCAGTCAGAGGCACTGGATAATACAACCGGGGAAGGAACGGCACCCTTCTCCGGCGGTGGACACAATTCCTCAAACGCCGTCCAACCCTGACTTTTCTTTCTCCAGATACCATGCTGCGGGATTTGTCAGTAGTTCTTCCGTGTCTTTCAGGGAATTAAAATGCTCGTGTTCCATCCGGGCTAAAAGATCAAAAAAGGTTTTTTCCTGGGGATTGGTAACTTCATCACGCAGACGGGCGTAAAAGTCGGCCCCCTTCCCCTCAAAATCTATAGCCGTCTTAATGGCCTTGAGATCATCTACATCACCCGCAGGCACACGGGGAATGGACTTAATAACTTTATTTAAAACATTTGCTACGGCGGTATCTTTGACTCGAATAGGCAATGTCTCCGGCCACAGCCCATCCTTATCCAAACGATCATGCAGTTCTTTCAACCTCTCATAGTGTTCCAGCTCTTCATCGGCTATCTGCTCGAACATTGCCTTTCCCAACGGGTTCTTGGTTCTTTTGGCATGCTGCAGATAAAACGCGCGTTCGTTTGTCTCATTTTTCAAAGCAACTTTCAGGGCGTTTAAACGTTTTTCCATAAATCGGCCTCCTGAGGCAATGGGTTTATAAAACCTTTTGGGAAATACAAATAAATCGCTGAAAACACCGATGAAAAAAAGAAAAGAACCGCAAATTCAGTTAAAAACTAACACAGCGATTGTCAGCCGGTCAAGGAATTTACCGTAAATCATTCCTCTTTCAATTCATCGATTGACTCGGCAATATTCTGGCAATGGTCCGAAATGCGCTCCAGTTGAATGAGCAGTTCTACAAAGATTGGACCGGATTCCGCAGCGGCAATGTGATGGTAGAAACGCATAAGATGGCGGTCTCTGGATTCTTTTACTTCCACATCAATCTGCGCCTCACGGCTTGTAATGTTGCGGATTTTTTCTTCATCCCTACGGATAATCAACGCCTTGGCGTCATCCAGGTTGGCCTCCACCAGTTGTCGAATATGGTCCAGTTCCACTTTACCCATTTCGGTGAACTGGATATTTCTTTTTTGCCTGTTTCGCGCCAATTCCACGATATTGACGGCATGATCGGCAATCCGCTCTATATCATCCACCATGGATGTATAGTTAAAAAGTGTCCGGGACATTCGTGCGGAAAGATTGTTGGAAGACAATTTCCAAAGATACCTGACCAGGTCCCTGCGGAGATGATCCACTACCATTTCCAAATACATGATGCGCTGCTGCCGCGTCTCTTCATAACGGTCAAGCAGTTCCATACTTTCAGTCAACATGCGGTCGGCCAGAAAGACCTCTCTTTCAAGTTCTTTCTTCACACAGCGTAGAGCTTCCGGGGGATTGTCCAGATACGCATCATCGAGGTATTGAGGCCAGAGAGGCAGTATTTCCTCTTTTCCGGGGATGAGCTTCTCAATAAGACGGGAAAAAGGCTTCAGGACAAAAATAAAGGTCACGGCCAGAAGAAGATTGAATATAAGGTGGCCCAAGGCTATCTGTTGAGGTGTATGACTGGACAGGTTTTTCAGAATGATTATGAAGATCGGAAAAGCCGCCAGACTGATAATTACGCAAATGAATTTA
>MVQR01000206.1 GCA_002067815.1 Syntrophus sp. PtaB.Bin001
ATAAATCCCCCCCTTGAAGGCCGGATTCGAGTCTGGTTTAACGAAGACCTGGAAAGCAGGAACTTCATTATTCCGGGCAACATCGCCGTCATTATCATGATTGTCGGGGCCATGCTGACATCCCTGGTCATTGCCCGGGAATATGAAAACGGTACGCTGGAAACGATAAAATCTCTTCCCCTTAATACGGGTGAATTCCTGCTTGGAAAAGCGATCCCTTACTTTTTCATTGGAATGATCGATGTCCTGATTGCCGTTCTCATGGGACAGATCCTTTTCGGCGTGGTTATGAAATCCAGTTTCTGGCTGATGATTCTCGCTTCTTCCCTCTATCTGGGAGTAGCGCTTTCCCTGGGGCTCCTGATCTCAATTGTCCTCAAATCTCAACTGGTGGCCAATCAGGTGGCGGTACTGGTTACGTATCTGCCTTCCATGCTGTTGTCCAATTTCGTCTTCCCGGTTAGCAACATGCCCGAACCCCTGCAGCTTCTGACCAAAATCGTTCCTGCAACTTATTACATC
Source organism: Syntrophus sp. PtaB.Bin001 (assembly GCA_002067815.1). GTDB lineage: Bacteria > Desulfobacterota > Syntrophia > Syntrophales > Syntrophaceae > Syntrophus. The sequence continues at coordinate 523 of MVQR01000206.1, forward strand.
GACATTTTGAGCGGAATATATCTTAAAAGCCTCGGCTTCATGCAGCTCTGGTTTGCGTTCTTTGTCCTGCTGATCATGTTCATGGTAATGGCTCTGCTGAGTTTTTTCGCCTTGAAGCGGGAAGGAATATAAAATGAGCTGGTTACGGATCCGCGAGCTTGTCCGCAAGGAATTCATTCAGCTTTTCCGAGATAAAAAGAATCGCCCTATTCTGGTCATTATCCCGATCATCCAACTGCTGATCTTTGGATATGTGGTCAACTACGATATCCGGGACATCAGGATCGCCCTGATGGATCAGGCGCACACCCGCGAAAGCAGGCTTATCGCCGATGCCTTCAGCTCCAACCGCATTTTCCGAATCACCCATCAACCGGAAAATAATGCTGCCTTGGAACAACTTCTTCTTAAGGGTGAGATTGATCTTGCCGTAAAAATCCCTCCCGATTTGAGTTCACAAATCCGAAAGGGTCTGACCGCCCCTGTACAGATCCTGGCCGACGGCAGCATGAGTAATATGGCCTCTCTTAGGATTGCTTATACGATGCTCGTTCTGGACCGGCTGAACAGGGAATTGATTTGGGAGCTTCACCCTCAACGGATGGATTACGGCCGAATCGACAGTCGCCTTAGAACCTGGTATAACCCAAATCTGGACAGCCAGCATTTCTATGTCCCCGGCATCGTGGCTTTTGTGATCATGCTGATTTCACTGCTTTTTACTTCCATGGCCATCATCAAGGAAAAAGAAATGGGAACCATGGAACAGTTGATCGTCACTCCCATCAAACCGGTCGAATTGATCCTGGGAAAGACAATCCCCTACATCATTATCGCCTTTTTGCAGATGATCGCCGTTACAGCCTTTGCAATTGTCTGGTTTGAAGTCCCTTTATCGGGAAGCGTGGTCCTGCTTCTTTTCGCATCCTGCCTTTTTCTGCTCAGCACATTGGGAATCGGCCTGTTTATCTCGACTGTTTCCGGGACACAGCAGCAGGCCATGATGACGACTTTTTTCTTTATCCTGCCTTTTTTCATGCTCAGCGGCTTTGTCTTTCCCATCGACAACATGCCGAAGCCTGTTCAATGGCTGACCTTATTGAACCCGCTTCGTTATTTTCTCGTTATTATCCGGGGAATATTTCTGAAAGGGGTGGGAATGGATATCCTGTGGCCCCAGTTCTGCGCCATGGCGGTCCTGGGTTTGGCTGTTTTCATCGGTGCCGTCTCCCGCTTCCGGAAGCGGCTTGATTAAAATGGAATCAGACAGCCTGGAGTTTGTGACTCTTTTTTGAATTTTATGTTCCTCATTATTTTTCGTGCGTTCGGGGATTTGTTCCCGAACGCACGAAAGTTCCATTGTCTTCTTAATATTTCTACAGATCCGGGCCGAAATCTTTCTTGAAAGCCTCGACAAGATTAGCGCCCCAGTTATCAATAGCCTTCATTTTGCCGAAGAAGAAGCGCAGGATTGGCGGTTCTTCGTAAAAGATCAAGCCCTTGATCAAATCCCGGTACTTTAATAGCCAAGCAACCCGGTCAACGACGTAATCGATTTGTGAGATGGTGTAAGTTCGGCGCGGCACGGCGAGCCTCAGGAGTTCCAGGGAAGAAAATACCTCCGTCCCGTCCGGCTCTCTTTGCTCGGACACGGTCCCCCGTTCCATTCCCCTTGCCCCGGATACCAGATAGACAGCCGCAGCGAGGGAACCGGCAATGTATTTGGAGGGAGGTAGGTCCGGAAGAAAAAGCCTGGCGTCAATATGACAGGCCAAGCCACCGGGAGGCGTCACCACAGGAATGCCCCGTGCTTTCAATTGTTCAGCAAAATACTGGATCATATCCGCCGAACTGCTCGCCACACTGTATTGCGTCATTTCCCGAACGCCCACGGCCATGGCCTCGATCTCTTTTGTGGACATGCCGCCGTAGGTTGCAAATCCTTCATAAACGGGAAGCCAGGGAAGTATGAGGTCATAGATTTCCTTGCTGTTTGTGGCGATGAACCCGCCCCGGACGGCACAGCTCTTCCTTCCGGAAAGGTAAACGATATCCGCGTTATCCGCCAGTTCCCTAATAATTTCACCAACGGAACGATTCTCATAACCGGCTTCCCGCTGTTTGATGAAATAAGCCTGCTCGGAGATCAAACTGGCATCCAGAACGAATTTGATCTTGTTTTCCGCGGCAATTTTTTTGATCCTCTTGTAATTTGCCATGGAAAAAGGCTGCCCGCCCAGTAGATTGGTGGTAGCTTCCATACGGATAAAAGAAATATGCTCCGGCCCGTAAGTCTTTATGACATCGAGAAATTTGTTCTCGTCAATGTTCCCTTTAAAAAGCTCTTTGCTGTCCGTGTTCAGGGCTTCGTCGGTAAAAATCTCCAGGACGGTTCCCCCTGCCAGTGTGAAATGGGCCTTGGTGGTAGTAAAATGATAGTTCATGGGAACCACGTCGCCGGGTTTGACAAAGACTTTAGCCAGGAGATGCTCAGCGGCCCGTCCCTGATGCACCGGAAGCAGATACTGGGTTCCGAATATTTCCTTTACGGCATCCTCCAACTTGTAGAAGCTTTCGCTGCCGGCATAGGCATCATCGGCTACCATCATGGCTCCCAGCTGATTGTCACTCATGGCATTCGTACCACTGTCCGTCAACATATCCAGGAAAACGTTCCGGGTTCGGAGCAGGAACGTATTGTAGCCTGCCTCCTCCATTGCCTTCAGTCGCTCGTCGGCTGACGGTAATCGCGTTTGCTGGACGATTTTGATCTTGTGCATTTCCACGGGAAGCAGTTTTCCATTGGACAGTTTAATATTCATAAATTCCTCCTTTAAAAGGTTAGCGATCGAATTTAAATTGCTACTGCTTATCTTTTAAAAATAAGGCAGTTGAAAACAGTCTAAAAAAGCCATGAAGATGATCCCCATGGCCGTAAAACTTAAAAGGCCATGGGCTTTGCGCCCATGGCCTTTCTGAACTACAGAGACAAGGCACACAAGCGCATCCCGCTATAATAATAGTAATAATAATAGTAATAATAGCCGGGATCAGCTATCGCGCAGGTCTCATATTTTTTTGAAAGATGATTTGTCATTGATATAATTTCTTTATTCCCTAATAAAAATCGAACATATACATCAGGATAAACAACTCATCATTGTCCGAAGCGGTTTTTCACCTAACACAAGCTAACAACCCTGTCAAAGATTTTTATTCTTTCTGATTTTAAAAATAGATTTCCCTAGTCACAAATACAAAAAAATAAAATATCAGCATTATGACTTAATAAGCGTCTTTGCGGCGTTATAAACGTCATCTACACTGATGGATTTCATGCAGCGGAAATCGGTAGGACATACCTTTTTCAAACAGGGACTGCAGTCGGCTCGGCCTTTTACCAGTATTGTCTTTTCTCCATATGGTGAAGTGGTTACGGGATTGGTTGACCCGAAAATGGCAACGGTCGGCACTCCAAGGGCACCCGCCACATGCATCAGACCGGAATCGTTGGATATAAATAGTCCGCAGCTGGAGATCAGGATAATTGCTTCCCGCAAGGAAGTCTTACCTGATAGATCAACCAGCGGAAAAGAAGAAAAACGCTGCACATCCTGAATGCTATCGCAATCTCCGGCACTTCCGAAAAGTAAAATGCGGGCATCGGATTCGGATGAGAGACGATCCGCCACTGCCGCAAAGCGGTCGGGAAGCCATTGTTTTGCAGGCCCGTAAGCTGCACCCGGCGCAATGCCGACAAGCATCCGGTCTTTCTCCAAGCCAAAATTTTTCATCAGCCGTTCCGCAAGCTCATGATCGTCTTTTCCAGGGCGCAGCAGCATTCCCATTTCGGCGGGTTCGCAACCCAATGCACAAAGCATGGCACGATAATAATTGATCTGATGCACCTTTCGGACAGCCCTGGTCCGGTGGACCGCATGAGTCAGCAACCATCCCCGGGCATCGCTGTCATACCCGGCCCGGACAGGAATCCCCGCCATAAAGGTCAAGATGGCAGCCTCGATAGCGTTCTGCAACAGGATGGCCGCATCAAAGCGCCGGGCCCGCAGTTCACCTGCCAGCCGGATTAGCCCCTTTATGCCAGCATGTACTCCAGGCCTCTTATAAATCATTATCTCATCCACATCGGGACAGAGACGTAAAA
>MVQR01000207.1 GCA_002067815.1 Syntrophus sp. PtaB.Bin001
GCGTCGTCAAGATCCTTCTGGGAAAGTGCATTGGCTGCGGCAAGTGGTTTGACGCGGGCGAGATTGGCCCTGGAGATTTCCAGCGCTGCGTTTTGTCTGTCAAGCGCCGCCTTTGCCTGGTCAACTTGTACCTTGAACGGCCTTGCGTCCATCTCAAAGAGCACTTGTCCCGCTTTTACAATTGCACCTTCCGTATAGACCCGTCTGTTGAGAAAACCATTTATTCTGGAGCGAATTTCGACCTGGTGGGAGCTCTGTGTCTGAGCGACGAATTCCATGGAAACAGGAGTATTCCGGGGTTCAACCGTAATGATGGAGACATTCGGTGTGGGCTGCGTCGGTGCTTTTTGCTCTTTTTTGCATCCCGCCGTCAACAGCGAAAGTGTGACGACAATAGCGGTCAAGATCAAGATCAGATTTGCGCCGGAATTGTTATTGGGTGGAAACGCTTTTTGATAGCTCATTAATATTTCCTCATGAAAAAGACAGTGGACAGAAAGGTGATCGACATCAGCTTGCTTGCAGTTCAACAATAAATTTATCTTAAGAACAATATGTTGCTATCTATTTACCGATTATGGCATAAGGTGCAAATTGATTCGGCAAATGCGTACAAAGAGAAGGTTATGAACGATTCTGAAATTCATGATATCTCCGTGGGTAAACGAAAAGCTTAATAAAGTGGATATGGAAAAATCTGAAAAACTGAAACTATCCGCGATTAATTATTGATAATCTATCCTAAAGTCAAGGATTGATTCCTTCAGAGGATTATGAAGTACTTATAATCATGGAAGTCAGGAGTGTGGAAAGATGAAAATCAAGGGAATAACTGGCGCGTCCGCGGATGAGCTTATATAATCGTTCCTCTTTCATTTTGTATGAAATATTTTTAATGAAGTATCCTTATTTCTAACTGGTCCACCATCATTTAACATGCCTCTTCATGATGAAAATCGATTTTATCAACAAGGCTGATATCAACCTTATTTATTCGCTGCCGAAAAAATGAAAAAACTCACGGAAAGAAAAGATTCGTCGAAAATGTCGGTAAGCTTGGAAGGGCATATCGAACATATCACTTTCGTCAATGAGGAAAACGGCTATACCGTTGCACAGGTGAAAGTCCCAGGTAGACGAGATCCGGTGACTGTTGTTGGCCGCATGATGAATCCAACTCCAGGAGAAAGAATACTGATGAAGGGGGAGTGGACTAATCATCAAAAATTCGGTGAACAATTCCGCTGTGACTACTGTGAGTCATTTGTTCCTGCCACGATATACGGCATTGAAAAATATCTGGGATCCGGTCTTATTAAGGGAATTGGGCCCGTAATGGCCAGGCGGATTGTAGAGAAATTCGGTATGGATACTCTGAAGATAATCGAAACCGAAAGTATAAAGCTTATGGAAGTAGAAGGTATAGGCGAAAAAAGGATCGATATGATCCGGAATGCCTGGGAGGAACAAAGGGAAGTCCGTGCCATTATGCTTTTCCTGCAGAATCATGGCGTCGGCGTCGCCTATGCTTCACGGATTTTCCGTCAATACGGAAACGCGGCAATAAATATTTTACAGGATAATCCATATCGGTTGGCAACTGATATTTCGGGAATCGGCTTTTGTACCGCCGACAGAATTGCCGAAAAAATGGGATTTGCCAAGGATTCCTATCAAAGGGCGGAGGCAGGAATACTATATGTTCTTAATGAGTTGGCAGATGAAGGGCATGTCTATTATCCTTCCGAATTACTTATCCGCAAATGCGGGGAGATTCTGGACATTGATGCAACTATTCTGGGGAAAGCGCTTAAAAAAGCCGCTGAAAAAAGCATTATTATTATTGAAGATGGATCAGCCTTTCCAGCGGTTACGTTTCCGGAACGGGCTGTCTATCTTGCTAGGTATTATCAATCTGAAGTACAAACTGCAACGCATCTAAAAGCTTTCATAACTAAATCGCCCCTCTGCGAGATAGATACGGGAAAGGCTGTCAGATGGATTGAAGAAAAACTATCAGTTACCTTGGCAGAAAAACAGATCGAAGCCATCCGAGCCGCAACTACAAACAAACTGCTGGTTGTCACCGGGGGGCCGGGAACAGGTAAAACGACGATAATAAATGCCATAATCCATATTTTTTCCACATTGGGAAAGAAGATCCTGCTGGCGGCGCCGACCGGACGAGCTGCCAAAAGGATGAGTGAAGCTACCGGACAAGAAGCAAAAACAATTCATCGGTTGTTGGAATACAGGCCTCAGAAAGGCGGCTTCCAGAAGAATGAGAAAGCACCGCTGGATTGTGATATTCTGATTGTAGACGAAGCCTCCATGATCGACATTGTTCTCATGCACAACCTTTTAAAAGCCATACCTGCAGAGACTACCTTTATTCTCGTAGGAGATGTTGATCAACTTCCTTCTGTAGGAGCGGGCAGTGTCCTCAAAGATGTGATAGTATCCGGCAAGGTGCCGGTAATTAGGCTTTCTGAAATATTCCGCCAGGCAAGTAAGAGCTCAATTATTCTGAATTCACACCGGATTAATGAAGGTAAGATGCCTCGCCTCCAAAATTCTCAAGATCGGCTGGATGATTTCTATTTCGTTGAACAGAATGATCCGGAGAAGGTATTGAATATGATTGTCCGTCTGGTTAAGGAGCGAATTCCTCAGCGTTTTGGTTTCGACCCTCTGGAAGACATTCAAGTTCTCACACCAATGCACCGGGGGCTCGTGGGAGCTGGTAATATGAACATTGTGCTTCAGAGTGCCTTGAATTACGGTGAGGAAGGACTGCATATCGGAGGACGATTCTATCGCGTCGGAGATAAGGTAATGCAGATCCGCAACAACTATGACAGAGATGTCTATAATGGCGATATCGGGCGGGTTGTTAATCTTGATGATGAACTACAGGAAGCTACCCTGGTTTTTGATGGCCGCGATGTTGTATATGAGTATTCTGATCTTAATGAGATTGTCCTTTCATATGCCGTTTCGGTCCACAAATCACAAGGCGCTGAGTATCCGGCTGTAGTAATGCCTTTGCTGATGCAGCATTACATGCTTCTTCAAAGGAACCTGCTGTACACAGCGGTAACACGTGGGAAAAAACTTGTTGTTATCGTGGGAGAGAAAAAAGCTCTTGCAATCGCCGTTCGCAACAACCAGTCACAAAAACGCTTCACCCTGCTCAGCAGTCGTCTAGGAAGTATCTGATAAACTAAGCCATTTTTATTCACAAGTTGCGCTGCAGGTAAAGCGCGATCCCAAAGGATATGAATCAACAGTCCAGCCGGTCAATTCTTTTCCATCAACTTTAATTTTAAAAATCGTCGCCTGCACCTGATCACCGTTAGGTAATATTACGATGGGATTCAATAATTTAACTTTACAATCAGGTGGTGGAGGTTGTTCGAGATTCATTTTAAAAATATTAGTTGCCGTTGGTTTGGTGACAGACTCCCCTGGGCTTTCTTGTGACTCCTGAGCCATTTTTTGACCTGAGTTTGCTTCTTTAGTCTGAGATTGAATGGAATCATTTTTTGACGTTGATGAATTAGGATTAGACGTATTATTCCTGTTATTACATTTGTAAATAATGCCTACAGCTAAAATAATGACGGCAACAATCGCGATAATTATAATTTTGTAACGACCTAAGCTTGAATTATCATCTTTATCAGGAAAATCAGACGATCTATTCTTTGATAAAGTAGGGTGTATTTTACGGAAATTTTCATACTGCTCTTTATAATTCTCCGTTGTGATATTTTGGTCATTAACGGCTTCGTCAATATTATGACTGATCTTATGATCAGAATTTTGCGTCTTATTGGCAATGATGTTATTAATTCCAGTTTGTAAATCCTTCACCCGTGCATCATTATGCGACGTAGCATCAACATTGATTGATTTTACCTCAGGCTCGGATGAAAGATTTTTATTTGATGCATTACCAGTATTATTCAGTTTGCTGTTATTTCCGAGTTGTTGTGAGATATTTTTTTTTATTATATTTCCATCGTCGTCATAATGAATCTCTATACATTCACCAGTACTGTCCGTGATTTTTACAATTCGTCCCATTAAAAAGTCACCCCGTAAATTGATATAAGACGCGTGAAAAAATATATAATTAATAATTGACACAAAATGCGTACCAATTATTAATTATTCTTATCCTGAGTGTGAGATTATCTTCATTGAGAATAAGAAAATTTTGGCCAATATCTGTAAAATAAAGAAAGGAATTATAAATCTGATATTAATAAAGATGAATAAAAAACCTCCTGAGAAATATTAAATTCTCAGGAGGCTGATGGGATCCGCCTGTGCCGTCTTGTCTTACACTGGAGTAGCATGTGTCATACTTCGGTCTATTTATGGGTGACAATCACCACTAAGACCCCTTGTTATGTTTCTTAATTTGCCTCCAGGAAAATGACTCATACGAGCACTGCAGTTTTCTGATTTATTATTTGAGCATGACTCGTGCCAATTACTGATTGTAAAATATTGATGACCAAAACTCATAATTAAGTCAAAAGGTTAAGGTTGAGTTGAATAGAAATTGGGAAATGAAAAGGGGTTACTTGCGTAACCCCTTGATTTTGGTGAGCCCTGTCGGGATCGAACCGACAACCTACTGATTAAGAG
>MVQR01000208.1 GCA_002067815.1 Syntrophus sp. PtaB.Bin001
GTCGGAACACCGCACCTCATGGCGTGGAGGGTGTTGAGGAACTGATGTAAATCGAGGATTCGCGAAGGCTTCAGCAGACCGAATTCTGACTATTCGGACTTATTTGTATCGGGAAACCCCCGGTCATTCAGACTGGGCAGGGGCGGGAAAAGAGGCTTTCCCATCCCGTTCCTCTTTCTTGATGATGATCAGAACGGCGGCCAGAGCCGCCTGGGTCATTCCGGTGATGCGTCGGGCCTGTCCTAGAGTCTTCGGTTCCACTCGTGACAGCTTCATTTTCAATTCATTGGACAATCCCGGGACATTGGAATAATCGAACCCCTGAGGGATCTTGCGGCTTTCCAGTGCCTTCATCCGGACGGCGGCTTCCCGCTGACGCGTAATGTATCCCTCATACTTCGCTTCGATTTCGATCTGCTTGCGGACCATTCGGTCGGAACAATCAAGAAGATCCTTCGGAAAATCGGGAAGATCATTGAAGAGTGCCAGATCGTTCCAGGACAGGTCGGTTCGTTTAAGAAGCTGAAACAGGGTGACCGGATTTTTGATCGCTTGGCTCCCTCTTTCCTCCAGCCTGGAATTAACGGCCGCACCGGGATAAATCTTGAAAGAGGACAGGCGATTGACTCCGTCCTGAATGCACTGAATCCTATCTTTGATCTCTCCATGGAGCTCCGGAGATATCAATCCCAGCTCGAAGCCTCGGGGGGTCAGTCTCAAGGCCGCATTGTCCTCTCGGAGGATCAGCCTGTATTCCGCCCTGGAGGTAAACATCCGGTAAGGTTCGTCCACGCCCTGAGTGACCAGATCATCGATCATGACTCCCATATAGGCCTCCGAACGATCCAGCACAAAAGGCGGAAGGCCCTGTACGGCCAAGGCGGCATTGATGCCCGCCCACATCCCTTGAGCTGCGGCTTCCTCGTATCCCGAAGTGCCGTTAATTTGGCCGGCCAGGTACAGCCCCCTAATTCTCTTGGTTTCCAGTGTATGCTGAAGCTGGGTCGGCTGGACAAAGTCGTATTCAATGGCATAGGCAGCCCGCATGATCTCCGCCTCTTCCAGCCCCGGCACGCTGTGAACGATCTGTTCCTGAAGTGCCAGGGGGAGGCTGTTTCCCAGTCCCTTGGCATATACTTCTTCCGTGTCCAGGCCTTCGAACTCCATTACCACCGGGTGGCGTTCCCGATCGGCGAAGCGCATCACCTTGTCTTCCAGAGAGGGGCAGTAACGGGCACCGATGCCCTTGATGATTCCTGAATAAAGGGGGGAAAAGCGGATATTATCCCGAATCAGGCGGTGGGTTTCCGCATTCGTGTAGCCGAAATAGGAGGGCAGCCGTTCCTCCCGCAGGCGCTCTGTAGAGAGGGAAAATGGTTCAAAGGCGGGATCGCTGTCCTGCCTTTCCAGGCGGGAAAAATCGATTGTTGAGGCCTTTAAACGCGGCGGTGTGCCGGTCTTCATCCGGCCCATTTCAAAACCAAGTTCATGAAGGCACTGGGCCAGGGGGAGGGAAGCCATTTCTCCTGCCCTTCCCGCCGAGTAGTGTGCGGTCCCGATGTGAATCAACCCGTTGAGGAAGGTCCCGGTGGTGATGACGACGGTCTTGGCTCCGTAGACAACGCCGGTATGATCTTCCACGGCGACGATCCGTCCGTCTTCAACGATCAGACGGTCGATCAGGGTTTGGTGAAGGTGGAGTTTCGGTTGCCGTTCCACTATGGATTTCATGGTCAGTCGGTAAAGCTGTTTGTCGCACTGGACCCGCGACGACTGAACCGCCGGTCCTTTGGATGCGTTGAGGATACGAAAATGAACGGCAGTCTTGTCCGCCACCTTGCCCATCTCGCCGCCCAGGGCGTCGATTTCCTTGACCAACTGGCCCTTTGCCAAGCCGCCGATTGCGGGATTGCACGACATCAGCGCTATGGAATCGAGATTGATATTGAAAAGAAGGGTCTCACACCCCATCCGGGATGCCGCCAGCGCCGCTTCGCATCCCGCGTGGCCGCCTCCCACAACGATTACATCAAATTGCTTCATTTCCTGCCTCTATAGGCGGTTCCGGAGAACCATTTCGCCTCCGGACATGCCTCTTGAAAATAACAGGCATACAATAGTATAAAGCTGAAAAATTACAAGAGGGAGACCGATTTAAGTGTCTGCATTCCTGTTGGGGAAAGGTTCAAAACGATATCATGATTTAAAAACCTACTGGAGGAACCGCTTCGGTTACACGGTTTATAAATTGCCTGTTGATGCCGGTTTCACCTGTCCGAATCGGGACGGCCTAGTGGGGACGGGGGGATGCATTTACTGCGACGGCCGGGGATCGAGTCTCCGCCGGGAAAGGACGCTGCCCTCTGTCGGCGAGCAGATCCGTCGGGGCAGGGAATTTTATAGAAACCGCAGAGGGGCAAAAAAGTTTATCGCCTATTTCCAGACCTTCACCAATACCTATGCGCCCTGTGACCGGTTGAAGCTTCTTTATGACGAGGCCTTGGAACAGGAAGATGTAATCGGCCTTTCCGTGGGCACCCGTCCGGACTGCGTGCCCGATGAGGTGCTGAATCTTCTCAAAGGCTATGCCCGAGATAAGCATGTATGGCTTGAGTTCGGCTTACAGTCGATTAATGACAAAACGCTGCTCCGCATTAACAGGGGTCACACGGCGGCTCAATTCTTTGATGCCGTCGAGCGGGCTGCCGATGAAAATCTTCTGATCTGCACGCATATAATTGTCGGATTGCCCGGCGAAAGTCATGAGGATGTAATGGAGACCGCGAGAGTGCTTGCCTCTCTGCCGATCTCAGGAATAAAGATTCATCTGCTGCTGGCTCTGGAAGGTACGGTAATGGGGGAGGAGTACAAAAGAGGGCTGATAAACTTCTGGACAATGGAAGAGTACGTCAAGACGGTTTGCGACGTTCTGGAAATCCTGCCGCCGGAGATGGTGATTCAGAGGCTTACAGCCGACGGTTATCGCGATATTTTTCTGGCCCCGGCCTGGGCCGCCAACAAGATGAGCATCCTCAATGCCATTGACCGGGAAATGGAGCGGCGGAATACCCGGCAGGGATGCCTTTATCATGGAAAGACCCAAAGTCAGGCTAAAGGATCGGAGTAAAAGAAATCCGCATTTTCCTTGAGAAAATGCGGATTTCTTGTCTTTGAAAATCTTGGTTGCTCGATATTTGTATATCTGAGTTACAGGCTCCTGTTAATCGACGATGATAATCTTCTCATCCATATTCGTGAGCACGCGGTAGCTGTCTTTCTCCATCAGCACAGTGTTTTCAATGCCGCAGGCTCCCTGTCGCGGGAAAACCATCTTGGGTTCAATCGCAAAAGTCATCCCTTCTTCCAGGGGGTAATTCTGATTGACGGCAATAAAGGGCGGGTCGGATAGCTCCATGCCGACGCCGTGGGCGATAAAATTCACCTTGTGGTGGGAATACCCAAGATAATTGTCGCCATATCCCAGCTTATGGGCCAGTTCAACAGAATAATTGAAAAGCTCGGAGCAGGTTACGCCCTCCAGTGCCTTGTCCAGCACCCGATAGTGAATTTCCCGGCAGGCTTCATAGGCCCCGGCGAAAGGCTCCGGCATATAGCCGATTGCAAACATCCGGGTTTCATCAACCTGGTATCCGTGATAGCAGGCGCCAAAATCGATCATGATAGGTTCACCCCGCCGGATCTTCTTGCGGCTTGCCCCGACGGGAAAAGCCGGCGACATTCCCAGCCCTCCCATGGGGGAATTGATCTGACTGACAATGCTCCCTGCTTTTCCGCTCAGGATATGCCAGCTGTAGGCCTCGAAAACCAGGGAGCGCACGCGCAGCAGCCCTTCATGTCCGAGACTCTTGGCATAGGATTCCAGTATCCCGCCGAGTTCAATCTCCCTCATGCCTTCCTGAAGCACCTCGGGAATCTTTTCATAAACCTTCTTCGCTATTGCCGCCGCCTTTTCCATCAGCGAAACTTCGAAGGGACTTTTGATCTTCCTTAGGTCGTTGATGAGGGGAGAGACATCCGCCAACTCGGCGTCGGCAAACAGTTTCCGAAAGCGCATGACAAAATTGTACGGCAAAACATCGAGCTGCATGCCCACTCTTTGTGGTTTTCCAATGTGGTCCTTTACGGTTTCCAGGGAGCGAATGGGAATCAGTTCGGAAAGGGGCGACTCGCGCCGTGCCCGACGCATCTCCCTGCGTACGAAGAGCTTGGGCTCTCCCTCAAGAGGAACGTAGAGAAAGGCATCCTGCATGGTGCCTGAGAGGTAAAAATAATCGATCTTATAATTAAAGAAGGCCCCATCCATTGAGGCCTTCTCCATTAACTCCCTTAATCTTTCCGTCCGTTTGACAATCTCTTCTTTAGGCGTGTAGATCATGAGTTGTTATTTGTCCTTGAACACCGCTTTTCTCTTTTCCATGAATGCGGAGATGCCTTCTTTTGCATCGTCGGTTGCCATGCAGCCTTGTAGATAAAGGATTTCAGATGCCTTGAGGGCCCCAAGGAAATCCAGATTCAGGCCAGCCATAACAGCACGGCGCGTCCACATGGCGACGGGTCGGCTCTTGTTGAGGAAGTCGGCCAGGAATTTATCCAC
>MVQR01000209.1 GCA_002067815.1 Syntrophus sp. PtaB.Bin001
ATGCCGGAAAACAGTTCGCCCTCCCTGACGGGAAGGGCATATCCAAGGAGAAGACGTTCCAACCCCCATTCCCAAGAATTGGCGGATATTCCGGGCAATCCCTCCCGCAGGCGGCTGCTTCCGTCAATCCCCCAGCGGATACCGCTGTCCGCCACCCAGCGGGATATTCTGTCCACGTCGTTTTCCGTCAATCCGAAGCGGCTCCGGATCGCGGCAATTTCCAACAGCGAAAGCACCTCCGCGGCGGTAAAGCGCCCCAGAGATAGTTTCAGGATCGCCAGGAATCCTTCAAAATTGGGACTGCCGACAGTTCCTGCGCGGTCGGCGATCTGATAAGGGATATTTATTTCTTCCGAATCGAATACGGCCGCTATGAAGGGGGCGTAGGTTTCGATGTCCGGGGCCATTACCACGATGTCATGAGGCTGAAGGGATGGATCGTCCTCCATAAGGGCCAGCAGCGAGTTGTGAAGAACTTCCACCTCGCGCATCGGGCTGTGGCAGGCTTGAATCTGTATGGAAGGATCAATCGGCGCACTCCCTTCGCCCCGTTCCCGTAGATTTAGGATGTCGGACTGAATGGCGGCCAGAAGCGTTTCTTCACCTGTTTCAGTATAAAGTTCCTCCTCCCGACTTGGGAAATCGCTCAGAAAAGTCCAGAACTCCCGGCCCAGTGTCCCAAGTGAGGCAAGCAGGCTGTTTCCTTCCTCCAGATATTGATTTTCAGTATGTGATTCATCATCCACACCGGTTTCTCTGGCGCCGCGTTCGACTCGCTTCAATTCCCGAGTGATCTCCCGCGAAGAGCGGATGTCAAACCAGAATTCCCGCGATGGATTCAGGAGAAAGAAATTCACCTCCATAAAAGCTGAAATTTTCAGAAAGATATCGAGATAAAAAGGGGGAAGATAGGAAATGCCGAAAAGTGAAAGGCGTTCCGGCAAATCATCAAAGCCGTTATTATTCGACCTCAGGGCTTCATAAAATGTCCGTCGTAACGCCGCAGGATGGATGACTTTTCCATCGCCGGAGAAAAAACGCCAGAGTTCGGCCTGCCATTTTTCTTCGTCGCTTTTTTGAATTCCCCGCTCCCAGTTCAGGATCATCTCCGGGCGGAAGATGAGATAGGAATCGAAGAGCTGGGCGATTTTTCCCGCCAGTTGATAGCGTTTGAGCCCCTGGGGATCATTGTCCAGATAGGCGGCCAGCGACTCGAAACCCGGGCGCGGCGAGCAAACCGGCAGCAACTCCATAATCCGCCAGGCCGCAAGTTCCGGGTCATAAACCCGCTCCTGGTCCCAAGTCGGCAAAACGGCTTGAAAAATATCAGAGATCATGCGCCGGGGAAAGGGGAACTCCACATTGGCGCAAATCCCATGAAAAGTGGCCAGTTGCATGGAAACCCAACGTTCCATGCCCTTGCTCTGGACAACGATGATCTCCGGAGCAAGCGGCGAAACCGGCGGTTTGCTCAGAACATCGGCCAGCCGCTCCGCAAGGATTTCCATGCGGTTGCCCACAAATAGGTTCAGGCCGTTCATCTGTGGCGATACTCCTTCAAGACCGCTCCTTTTGCCCCGTTTTTCCTGCCGGTTCGTCCCCGGTTTCTTCATTTTCGAAGAGTTCCGACAGATCGCTCAAGTACCGGCAGAGGGGAATTCGTTGAAAGAGTTGATCTTCCGGGACATAAAGGTTCTTTTGAAAATCGTTTTCCCGGGATTTATCAGGCTTTTTGCCGGACTGAGGATTATTTCCCATTTAATGCACCTTAAAAAGAATCTACTTCAAAAAAATCTCCCATCCTGCCTTCAGCGACCCCGGCAGAAGGTCCAAAGCGCCGGAAGCCTCGGAAACGGGCGAAAAGCCGCAGACCCGGCAGTTGATCCTGCCGCGGCTCTTGACGTAACAGCCCCGCGTAATGGCGCCGTCGGGATCGACGTTTATAAGGATATCGTCATGACAGCGCCATTCATTCTTGATCATGGCCTTCAGACGCCCCGAGGAGTTAAGGATCGGCAGGCCCTGCTTCTTCATTTCGATTGCCTCTTCCAGAACGGTTTTCCGCTCCTCGTCGGTCAAGGCCAGCTGAGCTTCTCCCTGCCCGTAGGGATAGAAGAGTTGAACGGTCATGCCGCCGAATGCCGGTATCTCCTTCAGTTGCGCCAGCAGCGGCCGGATATCGCCCCGATTCTCACGGTTGATGGTCATGTGAACGAACAGACGGCGATGCCGACAGACAATGAGATTTGACCATACTCTATCAAAAGATCGGGAACGCAAACGGTCGTGAGTCTCTTTCAGACCATCCAGACTGACCCAGAGGATGTCTGCGGGCACATCCAGGGAAAAGGTTCCGTTCGTCGTCACGGCGACAAGGGGGAAAAGCCTTTTCGCATAAACGATCAAATCGTGCAAATCGTGGCGGCCATCGCGCCACAAGAAAGGTTCTCCCCCTTCAAAAACGACAATCAGAGTGCCGGACTTTTTCAGGGCATCAAGGGCTGCAATGGCCTGCGGCCAGTTTATATGTGCTCCTTCTTCCCCGGCACGCTGATGGAAAGGACAGGCAAGACAGGAGAGATTGCAGCGATAAGTCAACTTGAAGCTGGCCAGCAGGGGAATCTTCCGCCCGAATAATTTCCTGCGAATGAAAAAGCCGGGAAAGGGGGCGATGCGGCCAAGCGGCTTCCCCAATCGGCTTCCCCACACTGGTTCTACCGCCTTGACGGCAGTTGGCTTAATAAGATTTCTTATCATAATTTCAAAGGATCTATAACATTAATCAAGCACCGGGAAGTAATAAAGGATTTTTTCCTCATCCTCTATTGAAGGAGGATGTGCTCGTCACGTGCACTACCTTTTGCCCGGGCTTTTAGCTTTGAGATAGACGAGAACAAAAAGTAATGCAAGAGATAAAAGAATACTGAGGTTAAGAGTTTATGCCCTTGATATATTTCCGTGAATATAATAGATATCCAGCCAATATCCGACAAATAAGGAGTTTCAATATGACGCAACCGACAACTTCAAATGCGACTGATTTTATCCGTGACATTATCGATGAAGACCTGCGGACCGGCAAAAACAACGGGCGTGTTGCCACTCGTTTCCCGCCGGAGCCGAACGGCTATATCCATATCGGTCATGCCAAGTCGGTTTGCCTCAATTTCGGCATCGCACGGCAGTATCAGGGGACCTGCAATCTCCGGATGGACGACACGGACCCGCTGGGCGAATCCATGGAATTCGTCGAATCGATCATCAACGATGTCCGCTGGCTGGGATTTGACTGGGAAGACCGTCTGTATTACGCTTCCGATTATTTCGAGAAGCTTTATTCCTTCGCCGTCGAACTAATTAAAAGCGGCGACGCCTATGTCTGCGACTTGACCCCCGATGAAATCCGGGAGCATCGGGGAACCTTTACGGAACCGGGAAAGGACAGTCCCTATCGGAACCGTTCCGTGGAAGAAAACCTGGATCTGTTCGCCCGGATGCGGGCCGGCGAATTCGCCGACGGTGCCCGTGTCCTGCGCGCCAAGATCGATATGGCTTCCCCGAACATCGTCATGCGGGATCCCATTATCTACCGCATAAAGCGGGAGCCGCACTACCGGACGGGATCAGACTGGGTGATCTATCCCATGTACGACTTCGCTCACTGCCTTTCCGACGCCCTGGAGGGAATCACCTATTCCATCTGTACCCTGGAGTTCGAAAACAACCGTCCCCTGTACGACTGGTTCGTGGAAAAACTGATAACAGGGTTGCGGCCGCGACAGATCGAATTCGCCCGCCTCAATTTGAGCTATACGGTGCTCAGCAAGCGGCGGCTCATCGAACTGGTGAGAAACAATCACGTGCAGGGCTGGGACGACCCGCGGATGCCCACCGTTACAGGAATGCGCCGGCGGGGCTACTCACCTGAGGCCATCCGGAAATTCTGCGCCGATATCGGCGTGGCCAAAAACGACAACCTGATCGACATATCACTACTGGAACACTGCGTCCGCGAGGACCTCAATGTCAATGCACCGAGGGCGTTATGCGTACTGCATCCTTTGCGGGTCGTGATCGACAATTACCCGGACAATCAGGTCGAAGAGTTCGACTGTCCCAACCATCCGCAGAATCCTGACATGGGAACGCGAAGGCTCCCCTTCTCCAAGATACTCTATATTGAACAGGACGACTTCCTTGAGGACCCGCCCAAGAAATATCACCGCCTCGGTCCGGGACGGGAGGTCCGCTTGCGAAACGCCTACATCATCAAGTACGAAAGCATGGTGAAAGATGAGGCAACCGGGAAAGTGATCGAGATCCACTGCACCTATGATCCCCAGACCGGCAATGCACCGCCTGCGGACGGGCGCAAGGTCCAGGGAGTAATCCACTGGGTCTCGGCCGCTCATTGCGTGCCTGCCCAAATACGATTATATGACCGCTTGTTTACGATAGAAGATCCGGGAAGCGAGGAAGACTTTATCAAGTATCTCAATCCGGATTCGCTGAAAATACTGACGGACTGCTATGCAGAGTCCAGTCTGGGAAATGCGGAGCCGGAAAGCAAATATCAGTTTGAAAGACTTGGCTATTTCTGTGTTGACA
>MVQR01000210.1 GCA_002067815.1 Syntrophus sp. PtaB.Bin001
TATCAAAATAGATGGCATTAATGGCGAGATACTCAGAAAAGCCCTCGCTCAGGCGAGGGAAGGGCGCGTGTTTATAATTGGAAAACTTTTGGAAACAATTGCCGAACCTCGCAAAGAACTTTCAGTTTATGCACCCCGGATCACCACGGTAAAAGTCAAGCCGGAAAAGGTGCGTGCGGTAATCGGCACGGGAGGCAAGAATATCCGTCAGATCGTCAGCGAGACCGGAGTTACTATCGATGTTGAGGATGACGGTACGGTGACGATTGCATCGAGTGATTTGGAAGCGTCTGCCCGGGCCATTGCGATGGTCCGCTGGTTGACGGAAGATGCGGAAATCGGCAAGATATATAGGGGAACAGTGAAGAAAGTCGTGGATTTCGGGGCATTTGTGGAGATATTGCCGGGGACCGAGGGATTGCTGCATATCTCCCAGCTGGCCAAGGAACGGGTCAACAAGGTGACGGATATCGTCAATGAAGGTGATGAAGTCATAGTGAAGGTTCTGGATGTGGATAAACAGGGCAAAATTCGGTTGAGTCGTAAAGATGCCCTGGGTGTTGAGATTAACGATTAAAAATTGACGCTTGTGCAGGCACAAATTTTTGACGGGTCTTAAAAAAGTCAAAGATTTTAAGGCATGGTAGGACGATGAGGGATATCCGAGTTTCGGTTCAAACGCTGTCACACTTCTCAGGTCTACCTCTACCGCAATATATGACTGAACATGCTGCAGGAATGGATGTCTATGCGGCAGTAAGCGGTGACGTTTCGATTAATCCTGGAGAAAGGCTGCTCATTCCCACAGGAATTGCTATAGCACTGCCTGATGGGTTTGAAGCCCAGATCCGGCCCCGCAGCGGCCTTGCGTTAAAGCATGGAGTAACCCTGGTCAATTCACCTGGGACAATTGATGCCGATTATCGTGGTGAAATAGGTATTCTGCTGATTAACCACGGTGACAAACCCTTTGTAGTGACCCGCGGGAGCCGTATCGCTCAGATGGTCGTTCATCCGGTTTACCGGGCTGTATGGACTGAATCCGACGAACTTGAATCCACGAATCGAGGGGGTGGAGGATTTGGTCATACTGATGAATCCTGAGGTTTGAAGGTATGAAAAAATACAGAGTCCATAAAACTTATCAGGAGATTAACGAAAAGATAAAGCAGGGCAAGGCGGTTGTAGTGACCGCCGAAGAAATGATCGATGTAGTAGAGCGGCATGGCGATGTAGAAGCAGCCCGAAAAATCGATGTCGTTACAACAGGAACCTTCAGTCCCATGTGTTCCTCAGGGGCATTTCTTAATTTCGGGCACACCTCGCCCAAGATCCGTGCTTCCAAAGTATGGCTTAATGACGTTCCGGCTTACGGAGGCATTGCGGCTGTGGATTGTTACATAGGCGCAACGGAAGTCGTGGAAGGTGATCCGCTCAACAGCGTTTATCCCGGAGAATTCAATTACGGCGGGGGACACGTAATTCAGGACCTGGTTACAGGAAATCTTATCAGGCTCAGGGCCGAGGGCTACGGTACGGATTGCTATCCTTCTCGGAAGTTTGAGAAAAATATTACCCTGAACGATCTCCGTGATGCCATCCTGTTTAATCCACGAAATGCCTATCAGAATTACAACTGTGCCGTCAATATGTCCGACAAAACCATTTACACTTACATGGGAATGCTTCGTCCCCGAATGGCCAATGCGAATTATGCCACCTCCGGTCAACTCAGTCCGCTCTTTAATGATCCTTATTACAGAACCATCGGCATCGGGACAAGGATATTCCTCGGTGGCGCTCAAGGTTATGTCGCTTGGCCGG
Source organism: Syntrophus sp. PtaB.Bin001 (assembly GCA_002067815.1). Classification (GTDB taxonomy): domain Bacteria; phylum Desulfobacterota; class Syntrophia; order Syntrophales; family Syntrophaceae; genus Syntrophus. Next base: position 1,825 of record MVQR01000210.1, read on the forward strand.
GGACCCAGCACAATCCTAATGTAATCAGAGGAAAGAACGGAGTCCCCAAAGAAGGCGCAGGAACTATTGCTACAATCGGCAATCTAAAAGAAATGAGTCCTGAATGGCTTGTCGGAGCAAGCTTTTTGGGATACGGGGTTTCCCTGTACGTCGGAATAGGCATTCCAATCCCTATCCTTAACGAAGGGATGGCGCGTTATACTTCAGTGAAGGATGAAGATCTGTACGCCCAGATTTATGACTATGGGATGGATTATCCTAAAGGTGCCGCCAAAAGTCTGGGTGAAGTAAGTTATAGAGAACTTCGTAGCGGAAGCATCGAATTCAACGGTAAAAAGATTTCAACAGCTCCTCTGTCCAGTTATTATAAGGCCCGGGAAATCTGCGAAATTCTCAAAGAATGGATCGAACGAGGCGATTTCCTCCTGGGAGAGCCTCAGCAGCTTCTACCTGCCAACAGCCACGAGTAGTTTCTTACCAGTTGGCATAATTCATGAATCAAATTTTGTCAGAAGTTCATGGTGACGAATTCATAGTCATCAAGGGGCTTCTCCATTTTCTTTCCTATTTTGCAAGAGGAGATTGCTGGAATGAAAATCGGTCGATATATTGCATTGTTTGTTTTTTTGATGGGGTTATTGATTACTTTTGGTAATCGAGGACTGGTTGATGGCTACACAATGGAAAAAAGGCTTTTATCGCTGAAAAAGGAAAACCAGGAACTGGTTCGTGAAAATAATCAACTGAAAAACACGGTTTTATTGCTGAAGGATGATCTCTCCTATATCGAAGCGGTTGCGAGAAACGAGTTAGGCATGGTTAAGGAAGGCGACCGGGTTTATAAGTTCAACAGGTAAATGTGACGCAGTTTCTTTCGGGTATATTATGCTGGATTTCAAAAGTTTGTTTTCGGGCAGCAGCAAAAACCTTGTAGGACTCGACATCGGTTCCAGTTCGCTGAAACTTGCCGAGGTTTTGGAAAACCCTAAAGGCGGCTATATCCTGAATCGTTTTTCTCAAATATCCCTGCCAAGGGGGATAATCGTTGATGGAATCATCAACGATGCTTCTTTGTTGACTGCAAAGGTCAAAGAACTTTTCAAAGCATCGGGAAATCTTCGCAAAGGGGTTGTAACTTCGCTGTCAGGCCATTCCGTTATTATAAAAAAAGTTGGTTTTCCGAACATGGAGGAAGAGGAAATGCGCGATATGATCCGTGAAGATGCCGCGCAATATCTTCCTTTTGATAACATGGAAGAGGTAAACTTCGATTTCCAGATTCTTGGTGAAAATGAGTACAATTCCAACCAGATGGATGTTTTGCTTGTTGCAGCCAAGAAAGATATTATTGACAGTTACACGGAAGCGCTTCAGGCGGCAGGACTTGACGTTGTAATTATGGATGTGGATTCCTTTGCGCTGGAAACAGTATATGAGGAAAATTACGATTTTGATGAGGACGATATTGTTGCTCTGATCAATATCGGTGCAAGCATAACCAACATCAATGTAGTCAGAAATGATACATCCATTTTCACTCGCGATTTTACACTTGGCGGAAATACGATTACGGAATCGTTATCGGAGAAGCTGGGCATTACCTTTGACGAGGCGGAGCGGATCAAAATAGAGGGGCCTGAGGGAACAGAGGCCGAGATAAATGAATTTAGGATGAATCTTATGGAGCATGTCGAACCCATCTGTGCAGAGATCGAAAGGTCTATAGAGTTCTTCCGATCGACATTCGGCGGAGATTATATAAAAAGTATCCTGCTTTCAGGGGGCGGTGCGAAATTGCCGGGCATTGTAAGCGATCTTCAGCAAAGGCTCGGTGTTGATACGGAAATTATCAATCCTCTTCAAAAAATTGCCATCAACAACAAAAATGTCGACTCTTCGCTAGTTGAGCAGTTGGGTCCGGCTTTGGCGGTTAGTGTCGGTTTGGCTTTGCGCCGGGTGGGGGATAAATGATCAGAATCAATCTTCTTCCATATCGAGAGAAACAAAAGCAAGCTGGCCTTAAAAAAGAAATAATTCTTCTTTCGGGGGCCTTCTTAGCCTTTGTTCTTGTTATTGTCGGTATACATTCATTTATGCTTTTCAACATCAGCAGTCTGGAAAAAGAAATCCAAGAAAAAGAGAATACTGTAGCTAGATTGGATAAGATAGTCGGAGAAGTTGAAGTCTTTAAGAAAGATAAAAACTCATTGGAAAAAAAGCTTTCTGTTATTTCCAAACTTGAAGAAAACCGATCAGCTCCGGTCCGTTATTTGGATGAGTTAAATCTTGCCGTCCCGACGCGTGATGCCTGGCTGGACAAAGTGTCTCAAAAAGAGACGGAGTTGTACTTGGAGGGGGTTGCTCGTACAAACATGGTTCTGTCGCAGTTTATGAGAAATCTTGAGCACATGAGCTTTCTTCAGACTGTGGATCTGGTGTCTTCCAAACAGAAGGATTATTTGGGAGTGAAACTTTATCAGTTTGTCCTGTCTTGCAAGATCAAAAAACAAGGAACCTGATTCATGTCGATTACATCTTTTGATGATATTAAAAAACTTTCGCCGCAGGTTAAGATCATTGCGGTAGGGATAATCTTTCTTATATTAGGATTTTTATACTGGTCTTATTTTCTCTCGTCAAAGTTGGAAGCACGGAAGAATCTGAAGACAAAATATGAAGAACTTACACAAAAAGTGAATGAGAAACAGCTCATTGCGAACCAGAAGCAGAAATATATCAAAGAAGTAGCGGCCCTGAAGCAGAAGTTTGAGTTGGCGATG
>MVQR01000211.1 GCA_002067815.1 Syntrophus sp. PtaB.Bin001
ATCCCCTCTGAGCCCCCTAGGATAGCCGCGCCCGTCATCCCTTTCATGATGTTCTAGAACGATGAGTTTGCATTCAGTCGACAACTCCCGCGCCTTACGCAGGATATTGAAGCCGTGAGCGGGATGACGCTTCATCTCCCGCATTTCTTCATCCGTCAGCTTCCCCGGTTTGTTGATATAGCTGGAATCGATGCGAACCTTGCCGAGGTCATGAAGAAAAAAGGCCGCACCTAGTTCCCTCATGTTGTGATTTCCCGATGAGCCGAAAAGTGCCTTGGACAGCGATACAGACAGAATGCCGACATTGACGGAATGGGTATAGGTGTAGAAGTCATGAGAAGTGATGTCCAGAAGATGCTTTGCCATTTCCCCTTCCGACGTGATCAGGTCCACGACGTCATAAATGCCTTTTTTTGCCGTATGGATGTTTTCCGCTGTCGGACTTTCCAGAAGACGTTCCATCAGGATGAGGCAGGATTTCCTTACGATTCCGGCTTTTTCCGATGTAGAAAGGCTCGAATCGTGGACGGCAGCCTGTAATTCCGGGGGGATCAATTGTTCGGGAGTCCAGGCAGGTCTGGAAGAAACGTCTTCCGGAGAGCTCTATTCAACCGCAGGAGGAACTTCCCGGAATGACGCAGTATCAACGGGAACTTCCTCAATCCCTGCTTTGAGCAAACGAGAAATATCTTTCTCCGAAGTAATGTCAAAAGAGTTTTTTAAAAAAGGATGCTGATGCCAGGGCAAATCCAAAACGACGTGCATCCCTTTTTTCAGATCACGTGTCTTAATCAACTTGCGCATGATGCCTTCTGATTATCCCTATCAATTAGAAGTTCAGCAATTGCCGTCAAGGAGTTTAATCAACTCGTTGCCATAGAGGCCCGTCTTTTCCTGAGAAATAATTTCAGCCGCCCGCAGTTCTGAGAGGGAATGCCATTTCCTCTCGCTAAGATAAAGGAGCTCCTTATCCGCGAGGATCAGAAACATGGCCCTGTTCGTCTGCCTTGCCTTATTAAAACGCCAGCGATAGAGTTTTTTTAGGCGTTCCTTTGAATCCGCATCTAAAATTGCATAACCATTGATTTTCCGATGCCCGAGAAAGTCAAGGGTCTTTTCCCGCCAGTTCACGGCGGCCATTTCTTCAAATACCTTTCGCGCCCTCTCTTTCATCCCTTCCCGGCAGAGCTTTTCATCAAGCCGCCGATACAGATCCGCCAGATAGACGGTGTCCTGCACTGCATACTGCAGTTGTCCTTCTGAAAGAGGCCTGATGTCCCACTTCGATCTCTGCATCTTTTTCGTTTTTTCGATTTCAACGCCCAGATATTGTCCTATGATACTCGACAGAGCCAGGTACCGGCATCCCAGGAGATGGGCCGCCCGATGGGTGTCAAAAAGATTGCGAAATTCAAAATCGTAGTCGCGTTTCAATATCCGAATGTCGTTATCCCCGGCATGGGTCACCTTGAGCAGACGTTCATCGGCAAAGTAAGGCCGGAGAAATGTGAGATCGATGCCGTTGAGGGGATCAAAAATGTAGGTCTTCTTTTCCGCCCTGATCTGAACCAAACATAGTTTCTCGCGAAAATAATGCAGTGAATCATATTCCGTATCCAAGGCGATCAGCGAAGAGCGTTCGAGATCCTCTTTTGCCTCTTTAACTTTTGACGCACTGTCCACCCACAACCAAGAATTCATCATTAGTACCAGACAACTCCTATCAATTTCGATGCCACTTTGCTCCGATAAAGTCAGCTGCAGGGCACGGACCTATAAAAACACAATAACCCTCGATTAGCAATGAATTCATGCACTCAGGAAAGAAAGTCAGCCGCAAAAAGATGTGGATATTTTCTTTGAAGTATAATAGTCAACAACATTCCACACTGAGTTTTTTGAATTAAGAGGTGTTTTTATGAGACTGGATATTGCCAAAGGCGGGACCGGTTTGGTTTACGAGATTCGGAATATCGTAAATGTCGCCAACCGGCTGAAAGAATATGGAATAGAAGTGATTTGGGAAAACATCGGCGACCCCATCCAAAAAGGGGAACAGATCCCGGATTGGATGAAACAGGCCCTTACCGAGATCATGCAGAACGATCTGTCTTATGGATACTCGCCGACTAAGGGTATGCTGGAAACCCGCCAGTTCCTTGCAGAACAGGTCAATAAACGGGGAAAGGTTCAGATTACTCCTGAAGACATCATCTTTTTCAACGGCCTTGGGGATGCCATCGCCCGCTCCTACAGCGCTATCCGCGTCGATGCCCGAATTATCATGCCGGAGCCTACCTATTCCACCCACTTTCTGGCTGAAGTGCTGCACGCGTCGTTCCCGCCCAACACCTACCGGATGAATCCATACCAGCACTGGCATCCGGACATCAAGGAATTGGAGCAGAAAGTTAAAAGCTACCGGTCAATCGTGGGCATTCTGGTGATCAACCCCGACAATCCCACAGGTTTTGTCTACCCGGAAGAGAGTCTGCGGGAAATCGTGGAAATCGCCCGGAAATACGACCTTTTCCTCGTCTTCGACGAAACTTATCACAATATAGTGTATAACGGCCGGCAGACAGTCCCGCTGTCGGATATCATCGGGGATGTGCCGGGCATCAGCATGAAAGGAATCTCTAAGGAATTTCCCTGGCCGGGATCGCGGTGCGGCTGGATGGAGATTTACAATGCCGACAAGGATGAATGTTTCGCCCGTTATATGGCTGCCATCCTCGATCAAAAGATGTCAGAGGTCTGCTCTACGACACTGCCCCAGATTTCGATTCCCAAAATCATGACCCATCCGGAATACGAGGGCTACCGCAACCAGCGCCTCCGCCACTATGAGCGCTTTTCCAACCTTGCCTACGAATTGCTAAAGGACGTTCCCTACATAATGGTCAACAAGCCCAACGGCGCTTTCTATATGTCAATAGTTTTCAACGAAGCGGTACTGAACGGCCGTCAGTCCTTGTCTATCGAACATCCGGATATCCGCCTCTTTATCGAGAAAATGGTGGCTGAACCGATTGAATACGACAAGCGCTTTGTCTACTATCTCCTCGGTGCAACGGGGATCTGCGTGGTCCCGTTGACTTCTTTCTTTACCTCTCTTCCCGGCTTCAGGATGACCCTTCTGAGCCAGGATGAGGCGCAATTTGAATACACCGTCCGCACGATTGCCCAGAAGGTCGTGGAATACATCGAGTCGGCAAATCATGGATAAGGAATAAGACTTTTCATGAGAGGGGCAGGATCAAGGCTCGATATCGTCCTGGAAACCGACTTGCAGAATGGCCGGGTCGTCGCGAGAAAGGCCATGGTTTATGATGTCATGGACCGTTTGTACATCATCTCCCAGACATCTCCGCCCCTTTACGGCAGACATATCGGCGCCAAGATCAACGCCAGCTACCTTATTGCCGCAAGAGACAAAACGGACAAAAAGAAGGTGATCCGGGTTGGGTTTCCGGCCACTCTTGTAGAGCTGATCAAGGAGTACCCACTCTCCGCATCAAGCATCGTACCGGCCTTTGTTATGAAACAGGAAGGGGAACCGGCAGGAATCAATCTACGGATGCACTATCGCGTGAAACCTACAATCAGCAGTGAAGTTACACTCCTGGCAAACGGCAAACAGGTCAACCTGATCAACCTCTCCATCGGCGGCGTCCAATTCAGCCACCGCAGAATGGAACCGCCCCTGGAATACGGCAAAGTCGCCTTGTCACTGATATTCGAGGGAAAGACCTTCAATATCGACGGGCAGATCGTTCGAATCAGCAATCCGGTTGAGACCGCCGATTACGTTCACAATCTGGAGAATGTGTCGGCCCGGTTCGTGCTTCTTGATAAGGAAGTGGAGTATTTTCTGGGAAAGAAGATTCTGCTGATTCAGCGCCAGTTAATCTCAGCAGGGAAGATACTTACGGATTAACTTGATGAATTGGAATTAGAACAATTCGGCTTGGCTAACTGAAGGAAGGACTCGATCCTTTTCAGAAAGGATCGGATGTTTAATGGGCCAGGGAATGCCGATTTCAGGATCATCCCAGCGAACGCCGGCATCGGCTTGCTGATCATATTCGTGAGTGCATTTATAAAGAAAGTGTACGTCATCGGTCAAAGCCAGGAATCCATGGGCAAATCCCGGTGGTATGTAAAGCATCGCACGGTTTCGGTCGTTCAGTTCCGCTGAAACCCATTTCAGGAAGCTCGGCGATTGCCTGCGGAGATCGACAGCAACATCCCAGACGCTCCCTTTAAGCACGGAAACCAGTTTCCCCTGGGCCTTGGGGTTTTTCTGGTAGTGCAGTCCACGGAGAACATCCTTTTTTGAAAAAGAAAAGTTGTCCTGGGGGAAATGGGCTGGCAGGCCGGCATTCGCAAACTCCGAGGCTTTGAAGAATTCAAAAAACAATCCCCGGTCGTCGGGAAAGACCCCCGGCTCGACGAGGATGACATCAGGAAGCGATAGCGGTTTGAAGGAAAAAGGCATTTCCTACCTCTCGTGATTGGCAACCTTGATCAGATATTCCCCATATTGATTCTTGGCCAGGGGTTGGGCCAATTCCAGCAATTTT
>MVQR01000212.1 GCA_002067815.1 Syntrophus sp. PtaB.Bin001
GTTGGCCCTGATCTTGGCCTCCTCCTGGCCCAGTTCGTAGAAAAGTCCTTCGAGGGCCTTGTTTGTCACATAATTGTCCAGGTTCAACGATTCTACCGATCCAAAGGGCACAAGGGCGGTATACCTTCCGACCATGTCCTTGTAGGCCTTGGTGACTCCCACCTGGTCCATGCTTTTTGATATCTCCGGCCTGAAGGCGGCGGCAAGTTTCGACGAGGTTTTCTCCTTGAAATATTGAGTCGCCGCCGTGTTCCCGCCGTTATAAATCTTGCGGGCGTCCTCGAACGAAATGGATTTTATGGCGTCCGCAAAGATATCGACCGCCTGGGGCGCGGCCTTTTCCGCCGCCCGGTTCATGCTGAGGATGAAGGCGTCGACTTCTTCCTGATAACCCACCAGCCGCAGAAAATCACCTGCTTTCCTGATGTTTTCGGGGAGTAAAATTTTAACGGCTTCGTTTCCGAAATAACCGTCTTTTTTCGAAAGAAGATTCACCGCGTTTTTTGTGCCCACTGAGAGGGCTTCCTTCAGGCCCGAGGCAAGTGTGTCATTCCTCTGCAATGACCCAGAAGCGGAAGTCGAAGGGAAGGCTTTCAGCAGATCGCTTATACCCGCTCCGTGAGCGGCGGGTATCGTGAGAAAAGCAACCAGGCAAAACGTCGGCAACATTATTTTGACCGGATTCCAGTATCTACGAAGTTTTGAAAGGAAAAGGCGTTTCGTGGGCCGATAACCATATTTACACCAATACATTTTGAGCCTCCTTTGATGAAAAGATTTCTTCTGAAGTAATTATCGACGATATCTTAAAAATTGATGATTTTCATGATTCCGGACGGACTCCTGCGGCGCTGATGCCGTGGATAAAATAAGCCGGATCGTTCAGAAAATTAAGAAAAATGGTCACAAAGGCGATGGCGACTTCGATCATCAGATACTTGTCCTTGTAAAGTGCTGCGAGGCGCTTTTTGCGGGATTCGCGTTCCGGATGATCGAAAACGGACAGGAGCAATCCGTTGAGACGGGATGCAGTGTTGGGAAGCGTCACCGCATCGAACCCTCCTGATTGCGAATAAACCATTGTTTCCATGAGAAGTCCCCGGAATTTTGAAACATCAGTTTCATGGTATCCGAAGACATGCAGGGCGATCCGCTGCGCTTCCTTCATGCTGACCGTCGCCAGTGCCTTGAATAGCTCCTCGCTTATATGATCCCCGGCGGCTGCACCCTTCTGCCGGATCAGCGACAACAGAACAATATTTTTGAAGAGCTGGTATAGACGTTGCGCGCCGTTTAAGATAACCGTGGGCTGATGAGGCCTTTCCGGCTTATAACCCTGATAGGTATTGGTAAAAACCATCTGATATACGATCTCGAAAAAATCCACGCCTTCCAATGGGTCCTGCAGATCGATGCGCATATCGAAAGTGTTGTCCAACCGGTCTGCAAGCTTGACTCTCACAACCTCGGGCGCATCGCAAGCCTGATCCAGAAGATTGCCGATATAGTGATAATAGGTCTCCGATGGTTCCTTAGTCAGCCATTGCAGATGTTTTCTCAATCTTTCCTGATGACTTTCCGGTATTTCCTTAAGGAAAGTCTGAAATTTTTCATCCAGCTTGTCCCAGATGGAATCTTTGAACCTGGCCGGCTTGAAATCTTCGCAGGTATCATGCAGAAGGCAGGTCATCAGATCCGGTATGATGACCTGCTTGGATGCATGATACAGCAACGCCGTTGCCCTGAGTGGATGGAGGACGGATAAAGGTCCAAGATTTCTCTGCATTTTTCCGTAGACGTCACTGAGGTAATCCAGCACATGAAGCAACAACGCCTGATCGTGGTTTGACAGTGGCTTACCTTCAAGTATGACGGTTATTATACTGCTCCAATTGCGCTGCTTGGCGCAAAGTTGATAGTTCAACAATGCGGATGTTGTAAGAAAGTCAGTCAGATCATAGGATCGCATAGATTTCCCTCCATCCTTAGTTACCGAAATTATACACAATCGAAATTATTGGTGCAAACTGCTTTGTAGGTTAAGGAAATCTAATTTTACAGGCTGGATTGACGGTATGCAGCAATGCTGTTCAGTGGATATGACATATCCGCTGAACAGCAGCATAAGCAAAAAGAAGAAAGGAATTATGAAATTTCAGCTGATTTTGAGTTTATCTCGGGGAGCGGGCGATTTCCGATAACTTCCTGCAGTTCATCGTCCGCTCCCCCCACCCGAAGTGTTGGACCCGCCAAGGTGGCACTCCGGAGTTTTCGATTATTTCGAAGGTTGTCTGCTACAGTCGTCATAAGGCGGCGGTGGCGGCGGTTGCCCATGGCGCTCCGGAAATGCGGCCAGTTTACTTTCGAATTTTTTACATACGCCCTTGAGTGTATCCCCGCGAGGTGTGTTGAACTGAACGACGGCGCCTTCGCTCTTGCCCTTGCAGGCTGCAAAAGCTTCGGGCGGCGGTGGCGGCGGTTGCCCATGGCGCTCCGGAAATGCGGCCAGTTGACCATCGGATTTTTTACAGATGCCCTTGAGAATGTCCCCGCGAGATGTAGTGAACTGAACAACAGCACCTTCGCTTTTGCCCTTGCAGGCCGCAACGGCTTCCGGCGGCGGTTTCATGCGCCCTTCGGGCGGTTTCGGCGGCCGATCCGTTTCTTCTGTGTGTAACGAAGGAATACCGCAGATCAGCATCAAAAGGGTCAACGCTATTCCTATGAAAAAACCTTTCATGCGAAAACACCTGCCTTTCTTTTTCGTTTATGTGAGGTCACATAGCAGATGAATGTGGCTAAAAGATGGAAAAAAAGAGGAAATTTCAGAAAATGTTTAATTATTGTCGGTTTTTGTTTTTCAGTACCGGGCAGGTTGACTGGAAACAAAAAAGGCGACTGTCCTACGCACAGGATAGTCGCCATATGAAAGGGGTAAGATTAAATAAATCTTCCCCAGTAATTTAAACGGCTAAATCAAGAAATTAATCGACCGGGAACTATTGTCATATGCAGCAACGGATGACTGTTTCATTGTATCCAGGTAAACCTGTAACTCGGAACCGTTCAACGCTCCGTCTCTGTTTGCATCGTAGTTGGATGTGATGCTTTCCGCCGTTGATTCTTCATCTTTGCTGCCGGTTCCTCCTATTCCCGCCGACTGCGGAGGCGGTGGTTTGATCCCGCCCGCATCCATGAAGGACTTCATTTCCGGGTCGCTCAGCTCTCCGTCTCCATCGCTGTCGTAAGTCGAAAAGGCATCGCTGATATCGAGAGTCTGTCCTGTCTTTTCCGCAATATTGCTTGCCAGTGCCGTCAGTTCTTCTTCCGAAATTCCCCCGCTGCCGTCCGTGTCGACTTCGTTGAAGAAACCGGATGAACCTTGCATGCCCATCATTCCGGTGGCGGACTGCATTGTGGCATCGAGGAAGGATTTCAACTCTTCACCACTCAGTTCCCCATCGTCGTCAGCGTCATACGTGGAGAGGACTTCCTCGGCATCGATGCTTGAATCGGTTGCGGCCGAGAGCTGTTCGGCCAATGTTTCCAGTTCGGATTCGGAGATTCCGCCGCTGCTGTCCGTATCCGTCTTGCTGAATAGGTCTTCCGTTGTTGATTGCGTGTCCAGATAATCAAAAATGGTTGGTGAACTGCTTACCCCGCTTATCATGATTTGTTCCTCCTTCTGGTTGATTAGCAGTCTTCATAAGGCTAGTCCGTTGGGAGTCCACCGATCAGGGCCTGATCGTTATGTGGGCAATGCGGGGCGGGTCCACTATGTCCATGATCGTGCTGCGTTATGATTTATATATCGGCGGGAAACGATAAAACTTAAGAAAGAGGTGAAAAATTTTTTGAAGCTTATCGTCTGCCTGTTTTTGTTATGTATTTTTTGACCGTTCTTCGGTCCAGGTTAGTGCGGCGGGCAACCTCTTCGTAAGTGCCGAAGCGGCGATAGAGGGAGTTGCAGTAGCTGCTCAACAGCTCCTGGGCATCCATTGTCCCTTCCTCTATACGGGAGAACAGCTTTTTGTCAGAGCCCGCATCTGAAGGCATGCCGGTGTCACCGGAATAGTGCCTGGTGACGATGATGCGCCGGATCGCCTGTTCAAGTTCACGGACGTTGCCGGGCCAGGCGTATGCGCCGCCCAGATCGCTTCTGATCGCCTCCTGTACCAGCTTTACATAGGGGAGGGACGCATCTCCGGTCAGCCGTTGCAGTATCCTGATTGTCAACGATTCCAGCTCCTTCGGTTCCTCGGCGATACGTTGGCGAAGGGGTGGCACGACGATGATATCCGAACAGAGCCGGTAATAGAAATCATTCCGGAATTCACCTTTGCGCCTAAGCTCGTCCAGGGGGCGGTTGGTGGCGGCGATGACCCTTCCCCGGAAACGGAGCTTTTCGTGGCTTCCAACCGGGCTGAAAGTGCGATCCTGAAGGATTTGTAACAGCTTGATCTGCACCGGGATCGACACATCGCCGATTTCGTCAAGGAATATCGATCCGTAGGGCGAACAGCGGCCGAATATCCCCTCGTGATTCTCGATTGCGCCGGTAAAGGCGCCTTTCTTGTGTCCAAAC
>MVQR01000213.1 GCA_002067815.1 Syntrophus sp. PtaB.Bin001
GACGGCTTCCCTTGTCAGTTCGGCCAGCATTCGGGCCAGGGTTTGCCAGTTTTTCACATCCTCTTGAAAAGTCGATTCCCGGCTGAAGGATTTCGGTTCCCAGTGTGTTACGATCGGGCTGTCATCAAGCCCCCGAGATGCAAAGTAGAGGTATCGGCCATATGATTTGCCGAACAGTTTAACAAGTTCTTCAACGGATAAGGCGGCGAGCTGGCCGATCGTTTCGATGCCGATTTTCCCGAGGGCGATTTCCGTCCGGGGTCCTATTCCGTATAATTTTCTTACCCCCATGGGCCATATGCGGCGCTCGACGTCGTCCATTGCAATCAGGGTCATCCCATCCGGTTTTTCCATGTCGGAGGCGATTTTCGCCAGGAGTTTGTTGGGAGCGACGCCGACGGAGCATGTCAGGCCGGTTTCCTTACGAATACCCGTCTTGATTCGGTTTACTAGTTCTTCAGAGGATTCCGTTAAATCCGTTGCATCCAGGAAGACTTCGTCGATACCCACATCTTCCATAATCGTTGTCAGCGATAGAAGAAAGCGCTTGAACCGGCGGGAAACGCTAAGATAGGCTTCGTAATCCACCGGGAGGAAAACGGCATGAGGACAAAGCCTGTATGCCGTTCTCAGAGGCATGGCGGAGTGTACCCCATATTTCCTCGCTTCATAATTCGCCGTGGAGACCACACCGCGTTTGGACGGATCTCCCCGCCCTCCGATAATTACGGGTCTGCCTTTCAGCGCAGGATTTCTCTGCTCCTCTACGGCTGCGAAGAAGGCATCCATGTCAATATGCAATATTCTTCTTTCCACCAAAAAATCCCTGTCTCCAATCCGATTTAATATAAAAAAGTATATTCTCCGATGAAGATTGCCGTCAACGGTCCTTTTGCCTTGTGGTGATGGTGTCTTCGTGACATCCCTACTCTGCCGGTTGCGGTTCACCCGCGGGACTGGTATAAACGGCTAACTCTTTTATCTTATGTAAAAGGAATCAGGAGATGCGCCATGACAAATAGTGTCGTACTGGTAGTGATCCTTGCTCTGGCGGTGATTGCGGTAATACTTCAGCTTGTTTTGCTTTTCAGAAAGGCGTCCGTCGCACCCGGATCCGTCAGTGAGGCGCTGCTTCCTCTCGAACGGTCTTACGAACGGATGGAACGGGCTGTTCGGGATGAGATTTCCCGTAACCGGGAAGAGTCTGCCAATGCGATGCGGCAATCCCGGGAGGAACTAAGCGGTGTTCTCAAGAATGTTGGGGATACGCTCCATCAACAGCTCGCGACAATGACCGGGACAAACGAGCAGAAACTGGAATCTCTCCGGCTGACAGTGGAGGAGAAACTGCGGGCGATCCAAGTCGACAATGCCGGACAGCTCGACAGGATGCGGGCGACTGTAGAGGAAAAGCTTCAGGGAACGCTGGAGAAGCGCCTGGGTGATTCCTTCCGGCAGGTAAGCGAGCGGTTGGAACAAGTCTATCGCGGCTTGGGAGAGATGCAATCCCTGGCTTCCGGCGTCGGCGACCTGAAGAAGGTGCTGACCAATGTCAAAACCCGCGGTGTCTGGGGAGAGGTCCAACTAGGGACGATGCTGGAAGAGGTTCTCCATCCCGATCAGTATACGGCTAACCTAGCCACTAAGGGAAACGGGGAACGTGTCGAGTTCGCGGTCAAGCTTCCCGGACGAGGAGAAGATCGGAACGAAGTTGTCTGGCTCCCCATTGACGCCAAGTTTCCCATGGAAGACTATCTGCGCCTGCTCGATGCCCAGGAAAAAGCGGAGTCCGAGGCTGCGGAAGCCGCAGCCCGGCAACTGGAAGTCCGGATTCGCCAGTGTGCCCGGGATATCTGCGAGAAGTACCTCAACCCCCCGAAGACGACTGATTTTGCCGTTCTTTTCCTGCCGACGGAAGGACTGTTTGCCGAAGTTGTCCGCCGCACCGGCCTTGTCGAATATGTTCAGCGTGAATGCAAGGTAGTCATCGCCGGGCCGACCACGCTCTGGTCCATCTTGAACAGCCTGCAAATGGGATTTCGAACCCTGGCCATTCAGAAGCGGTCAGGTGAAGTCTGGAATCTTCTTGCCGCCGTGAAGACGGAATGGACAAAGTACGGCGAAATCCTGAACAAGGTTCAGAAAAAACTCTACGAAGCGTCGGATGCTCTGGATAAGGTGCAGACCCGGAACCGTGTTATCGGGAAAAAGCTGAAAAGCGTGCAGGAACCTCCCGATGCAGAGGCGGCGGTCTTGCTGGGAGCTGAAGAGAACGCTGATGCCGGGTCAACTTTCCCGGATTGAGAAAACAGGCAGTTTTTATTCGGAATTAGAGAAGCTAGGCAGGGAAAAAGTATCGCTAAAAAAACAAATCCCCTCAACGCCGATAAACTTGGCGTTGAGGGGATTTAAAATGTTTAATTAAAAAATATTCACATTACTGTTTCACATTGCTGAAAACAGCCGTGACTCTCCGGTTCTTCTGCCGACCTTCTTTAGTTGCATTGCTGGCGATCGGTTTGTCGGGACCATAGCCTACGGCTTCGAGGCGGGAAGCATCGATCTTGAAGTTTTTGACAAGATAATTCTTGACGCTGTTTGCCCGAGCCTCGGAGAGCTTCATATTCTGCGCCCTCGATGCGACGTTGTCGGTATGGCCCTCAATGACAGCAGTTGCTTCCGGGTGCTTCTTCATGTAATCAGCTACTTTCTTGATCTCTGCCTTGTATTTCGGCTGAATATCGGCTTTCCCTGTTGCAAACATGATGTTGAGGGTTATGAAAACGGGTTCTTCGCCCTTCGGTTCGACCTTGGGTTCAACCTTGGCTTCTTCAACGACCGGTTTGGCTTCTTCAACGACCGGTTTGGGCTCTTCTTTGACTACCGGTGCCGGGGCAAGAAAGATCTTCTCTACAAAATCAGCCATAGCTTGTGGTGAGGAAATGCTCTCTCCCTCTACTGCAAAGCCGCAGCCACATGTGTCGGCAACCTGCTGCATGACCTTAGCGCCGACAGGGCTGCTTCCCAGGTGGACCGTGTAGACGCAGATCCTGTCCCCATAAGCATCTTTGAGTCTCTTTGCTGCACCAACGGGATCGTATTTTTCCATGTCCTCGCCATCGCTGAAAGCGATAACGGCAAGCTGGCCGGATTGGGCTTTCAGGTCGTCCTTGGCACCGTCAAGAGCGACATCCAGCGGGCTGAAACCTTCTCCTCTGGTAATGGGGTTTATGGCATTCGGCAGAGCTGTTTTGGAGTAACTTGCCGGGCCGTAAAGCAGTTTTGTAGTCGGATCACCGAATATCGAGAATCTACCGAATGTGCGTATTGCCTCGTTCAACTTCAGGTTGGGAATCGTATCATTAAAGAGATTTACAAGGGCCTTTTGCTGATCCAGCTTGGTGCCTTTTTTGTTGGGGTCGTTCATTGACAGCGTGGAATCAAAGATGACTTCAAAGGCATCGGTCTTCTGGACATACTGACCTGAGGTTAGCTTCGGGTTGAGGTCTACCGGCTTGACGACGGGTGCGCTGGCGCATCCCATAATCAAGGCGAACAATGCAAGTGGAACAAAAATACTGAAAATTCTCTTCATGGGTACTTTATCTCCTTTCTGATTTTAGTATAGACTGTAAGATATGATTTGGAACGCACATCAATACAGAATGATAATAATAGGAATGTTCACTCGTGTCAAATGGAATCCTGTTAAACATGCGGTTTGGGAAATTTTCTTTTCTGTAATTTATCTTGAAATCTTCAAAATAGTTGAAAGAGGGGGTAATGTCGAGATTCAAGGATGTGATTCAGATCGCGGGCGTAAAAGATTTAGCGGAGGCCCGGATGATGGCTGCTGCCGGTGTGACACACCTGGGGTTTCCTCTCCGGCTGACCTTTCATCGGGAGGATTTGAGCGACATCGAGGCGGCATCGGTAATAAGCCAGTTGGAACCACCGGTTCAGACGGTTCTGATTACCTACCTAAACGAGGCTGATTCGATTGCCGGGCTCTGCCGCAAGCTAGGGGTCCAAATAGTTCAACTTCACGGGGATATTGCCGAATCGGAAATTGTCCGGTTAAGGAATTCCGCTCCGGATCTGGCCGTTATCAAGAGCCTTATCGTGAAAGGAAACAATCGCGAAGAATTGATAGAAATGGTTTCCCGCTTCGAGCCGATAGTGGATGCCTTTATCACGGATAGCTGGGATCCGGAAACAGGCGCCTGCGGGGCGACTGGTAGGGTGCATGACTGGACTGTCAGTCGTCTGCTGGTTGACTGTTCATCGAAGCCGTTGATCTTGGCGGGCGGGTTGGGACCGGAAAATGTCCGGCAGGCTATTCTGCAAGTACATCCGGCCGGCGTCGATGCCCATACCGGCGTCGAAGGACATGACGGGTGCAAAGATGAAAGACTGGTTCGGCTCTTTGTATCGGAGGCAATGGCGGCTTTTAGGGAACTGGAAAATTCGAAGGACGGGAAATGCCGGAAGCATCCGTACTAAATATGGAAATGACAGGACACATGCATGCCTGTGATTTATAATTCTAAATCTGCGACCGTTTCCCCGATTTTTTCGAAAAG
>MVQR01000214.1 GCA_002067815.1 Syntrophus sp. PtaB.Bin001
ATGCAACCTACACAAACCAGGACGAGCAGATCAGCAACCAGTTGAATTTATTTAACTAACATTGGGACAGCAGTGGTTTTCTCTATTCAGGAATTCTGAAAAATCACCGAAAATTTTCCACCAAAACGAAATGATCTAGGAATTGTAGCCGTCTTTAACTTCCATCGATCAAAACCTTGAGAAACAAGAGGCGCTCCGTTTAGTAGTTCCGGATAAGTCACTCTCTTACTCTGCATTGTGGAATCAAATTTCCGACAGGCTGCTTTGTGTGGAAGCTGATTGCGAGACCAAGCTGGATTAATTTAAATGTTTAATAATGAGAAAAAAGAGTGTAAGTACTGAGTAAAGCCCTCCCCATACCGGCAGCGGACAAGGTTTTCCGGCCAGGATGGCGACTTCAGATTTCAATATGCTTCGAGACCCGCTCAAAGGGCCGTATTCCAGCACATCGGTGGGGTTGACTGCGACAACAACTTTACAACTGGGACAACGAAAATAAAGCTTTCCGGAATAAGGGTCGTGTCCGTAATCGGTGAACAGGTCCGTTGCGGATTCCTGAGAAACTGATCCGGCAATTTCTCTCGTGCTTTCATGACCGCAACTTGAACACCGAATTTTTTTCGAAATCATTAAAGGTTCCCTCCTTTTTTTCGTCAACGGACACTCCCTCTCCTCTCCGCTGTTTTCTTTACCTGAGTCGTCATGATTCAGCTTGATAAAGTCACTTCATCATTAAGCTGTGAAATCGTTCCCTTCTCAACTGCAATATGGCGGCTGCAGCTCCTTGCCATATCCGTTTATGGGATTGCATATTTTCAAGAAGGTTTGTTTATTGTGAGAATAACGGAAGCATTTCCCTCGCTATGACCGCGCCATAATGACATAGTTTGGAGGAAATACAATACGGATAGACTACGGGACCTGTCCCAGTAAAAAACTGTGGTATTCAGGAAAGAGAAAGAAGATAGGAGCGGAGATTGATTTTTTCATTACTGATGCCAAGCTTGGTCCGAATATTGTCGCGGTGGGATTCGACCGAGCGAATGGAAAGATTCAGCAATTCGGAAATTTCTTTTGTTGTTTTGCCTTCTTTGACCAGATTGGCCACTTGCACTTCTTTGGGGGTCAGATGAGCCAGTTCGGAGCTCAGGCTTTGAAGAAAGGGCGAGATGATATTTTGTACATTTGCTTCAATAATTTCGACGCAGGCCATTTGGTGAGGAGGCAGTTTCTGCTTCTTGAGTTGCTCTACATAAGGCAGGATCAGCTCCTTGCAATTGGAGAGAATTTTCTGACCCTGGTCAATCCTGTCAATTTCTCTGTTTTTAATAAGGACATGAAGGGCCGTGTTCACTTCTTCCAGGTTCTGGGATTTGATTCGTAAATCTTGTTCCTGCCTGCGAAGATCATCTTCAACCTGTTTACGCCGGGTAATTTCTTCCATCAATTTCCGGGTTCTCTCCTGAACGCGATTTTCCAGGTGTTCATTGAGTATCCGCAATTCCTGTTGAGTCCGAAGGAGGTCCCGATTCTTTTGAACAACCGTTTCATAAGTGGAAATCAGGATGTTCAAAATTCTTTTTCGGTCGGCCGTGATGCTGTACTTCTGGCCGCCGATAAGAATATCGAGTTCCGAGTCGTTGTCTGTCGAACTTTCCTGTTCCCTTTGAGTGAGAAAGTATTGGATGCGGGCAAGAAGGTTCTCTTCATCGTAGGGCTTGGTAATGAAATTGTCGGCGCCGCATTCCAGACTCCGGATGACATCCCTGGGGTCCGAAAGAACCGTGAGGAGAATAACCGGTGTTTCCTTCATGGATGGTTCTGACTTGATGCGCTTGCAAAGTTCGAAGCCATCCATTTCCGGCATGATGACATCGCTGATGACAACGCCGGGATGGCAACTATTTATCAACTGCAGGGCTTCCTGACCATTGCGGGCGTGCCAGACACGAAATCCCTGTTCCTCTAGGGTGTATTTAAGTCTTTCCGCCTGGGTCAGACTGTCTTCAACAATTACTATATCCATATCCCCTTTTTTTAATCCTTTTGAGTTTCATAGGATAATCATGAGACAAATAGAAACGATTCCTTTTATGCGTGTGATGAAGAGTAATGGTGACTGTTAAACATTATGGAGGGGAATTTATCAACTAAAATTTGTCATAAGCCGAGTTCGTATTGGTTGTATCCCCTGTTCTCCGTTACCGGAAGACCGGAATTATTTTATACGGTATTGCCTAAATACAGAAAACTTTGTATGGCAGCTGTCGAACATATAATCTTTACACATTAGGCACTGTCCCGGCGGTTCAATTTTTTTCGGTAAATTCCAGAGTGCTTTCTTTTATTTTTCTTTTACCTTTTTCATGATAATTCCGGCATCTCGGTCCTGACGACAACGGATTCAACTCCTTGCCTATCACGTTTAATTTTCATGCCTTTGACTTTTAGTCCTGTTTTGCGCTCAAAATCTCTTATTTCCTGAGATAACAACATGCCCAAGCGTCTCTGTTCATTCAGCAGTTCTTCCTTCGCCCATTGACGTTGAATTATCCCTTCAATCCGTGCGCGTCTGTATGCTTGAACCTCCCTGTGTACCGGGTGAGCAATCAGAAATTCAAGAATCCTGTCTAGTCGTTCCATTTTAGCCTCTTACAAATTTCCGGTCTTTTCTTAATGCGGCCGACTTATACTTTGTAAATCATAAGGGAAGAAAGTAACTTCCCTGCAATAAAAAACCCGCTATTTCTAACGGGTTATTTACTTTTGGACTGCCTTGGATTATCAAATGGTGGAGATGAGGGGGATCGAACCCCTGGCCTCGGCATTGCGAACGCCGCGCTCTCCCAGCTGAGCTACATCCCCATCCGGTTACCCTGTATTAATTAAAAACAGCGCTGATTTATATTATAGGGACAATCTTCTGTCAAGTAATTGTTCCCTCTTAAGCCTGTTTCTTTTGCATAACCTACAACCCGGCATTCCTTTCTTTTTTGTGGGGATAAGAATGTCACTTTTCTTGCATGGTCATGCATTCCAGCAAGATAATTATGCATTTCATATTAATCCAATGTCGGCAAGGAGACTATTTATGGCAAAAATAGATGCTTTTTTCCAATTGATGCACGAACAAGGCGCGTCGGACTTGCATCTCGTTTCCGGGCAGCAGCCCGCTATCCGGATTCGTGGTGATTTGGAACGGGTAAAGTATAATGTCTTGGACAACGATGAGTTGAAGGCCATGCTCTATGAAATCGCCCCGGAGCAGAAGGTTAAACAGTTCGAAGAAACGGGCGATTTGGATTTTGCCTATGAAATTCCTGGTCTGGCCCGATATCGAGCTAATTTCTTCGAACAGAAATACGGCGTGGGCGCCGTTTTTCGGGAAATTCCCAGTCAGATCATGACTTGTGAGCAGTTGGGGCTGCCGCCTGTAATTGCTAAATTGGCTTCCCTGCCCCGGGGGCTGGTTCTAGTGACCGGACCTACTGGAAGCGGAAAGTCAACGACTCTGGCGGCCATAATTGACGAGGCCAACCGCACCCGAAAGGATCATATTATTACCGTCGAAGACCCTATTGAATTTGTCCATCAGAGTCAGAGCTGCATCGTCAATCACCGGGAAGTCGGCGTCCATACCCAGAGCTTTTCCGCGGCATTGAGAGGCGCCTTGCGTGAGGACCCGGATATTATTCTGGTTGGTGAAATGCGCGATCTGGAAACTATTTCACTGGCAGTGGAAGCGGCTTCCACCGGTCATCTTGTCTTTGGCACGCTTCATACAACAAGTGCGGCTAAAACAGTAGACAGAGTCATAGAAGTCTTTCCATCGAACGAGCAGGCACAGATCCGCTCCACCTTGGCTGACGGTCTTCGGGCGATCGTAGCCCAGGTGCTTTTCAAAAGGGTCGACAAGAAGGGACGCTGTGCCGCTCTGGAAATTCTCATTGCCAATGCAGCCGTTCGCAATCTTGTCAGAGAGTCCAAGACCTTCCAGCTTCCATCAATGATGCAGACGGGGAAAAAGTACGGGATGCAGCTTCTCGATGACGCCATTATGGATCTGTTGAATAAAGGTTGGATAAGCCCTGACGAAGCCTACATGAAGTGCAATGACAAGTCCAAATTCCGGGCGATGTTGAAAACTCCACCGGCGGATTTCACTGAAGTATAACGATTGAAATTCCTCTCTTTTTATGCCGCAAGGCAGAAGATAATAATTTAATAAAGACCGGTAAATATTTTATCTTTCTCGGATTTCTTTGAGGAGTAAGAACAATGCGAAGACAGGAGTTGGATTATATCTTAGCTAAAATGTTGGATTCAAATGACAATGTATCTGATTTAAACTTTACGGTGGGCAAGCCTTTTCAGGTGGAAAATTCCGGGCTGCTGGACGAGGTGGAGTTTGACCCCCCTTACGGAAAATTGACACCCTTTCAGACAGAGATGATCGCCTTGAATCTGATCAGGGGAGATCGACGTTTGACAGAAAACCTCATTGCCGAGGGATCATGCGACTCTTCCTATGAATTGCAGGGAAAGGCCCGTTTCAGGGTCAATATT
>MVQR01000215.1 GCA_002067815.1 Syntrophus sp. PtaB.Bin001
CGAACCGCACTGCTCGCTCATGTCTTATGCCATAAGTGATGACTGTAAGGAAATCTACCTGATGACTTCCAAGAAAACCCGCAAGTATAATAATCTAGTGTCCAATCCGGCGGTCAGCCTGCTTATCGACACCCGGGACAAAGAAGACCCTACGCGCACGAAGGCCTTGACCGCCGCCGGGCGGGTGGAATGGATCAATGACGACTCAAGGAGACTCCTGGTAAAAAAACTGTTGCTGGAAAGGCATCCTCATCTGCAGAGCTTTGCCGAAAAACCAGAAACTGAATTTTTCGTGGTCAAGGTGAAATCTCTTCAACTTCTGGAAGGAGTTGCAAACGCCTCGTTCGCTTCTCTGGATTGATAAGCAAATTCGGAAGGGACAGCAATCTGCCGTTGCTTTACCGTACTTTACAAAACGCATAATTTTGAACTCAAGATAAGGAGAAAATTCCATGAATATTTTCAAGGCAGCCGCACAGCAGCTTTATGAAACCGCCCGGCAGGAAGGCCGTCTTATCGAGGGCCGTTCGCTGGAGGAATTGAAAGACATCGCCCTGCGGCAGGAAGGGGTCATTCAAACACAGATCGGCTCCGTAGCGGCTGATTCCGAGCCCATGTCCCGCTCGGCACCCCATACCCGCAACAGCGTGGATCATCCCTTCGGCGAAGAAGAGGCGCAACTTGCCAGTAAGATGGTCGAGCTGCTGAAAAAGGAAACCCTCATTTCCCTGGACACGTTCATCGGTGACGGTCAGGACGGAGTTTCCGCACGCTTTCTCATCCCGGAACAGTATGCCCAGATCGCCTACGGGTTGAAACTGCTTTTCAATCATCCGCCGGTCGTGCTGGACAACCCCACTTATACCATCGTTTATTTCACCGACGAGGCCTTCGAAGGCAACCGTGCGAAAAAACTGATGGACAAAGACATTTCCGTCCGTCTCATGCTTGGCGAAAAACGCGGCGATCAGGTCAAGATCTGCCGCAACACGATTTATCTGGGAGAAGGAAAAAAAGGCATCTTCCAGTTTGAAGACTGGCGGATCAAAGCCATCGACAAAACCGGCATCTTTCTCCATGCCGGCGCCCGCCGCGATTTTCTCTGGGTTTATAACGAAAAAGCCGGGCGGCCGGAAATGAGCGAAATCGTAACCGCTGTGGCAGGCCTGACCGCAACGGGCAAGACTACGACCCTCTGCCGCAAGTTCACGAAAATGCCGCGGGAGCTTTCGGAAATGATCGGCGACGACGGGGGCGCCATGGGATTCGACGGCAGTTACGCGGCCTTTGAAATGGGCGGCGTTTACGTAAAAACGGAGGGGCTGGACGCCAGCCAGCCGGAGATCCTCCGGGCGGCGGAATCCAGGGACGCCTTTCTGGAAAATGTGGCCCTGACACAGTATCCCTACATGCCCAATTTCGAAGACATCTCCAAGACGGGAAACGGGCGGGCGGTCGTTTCCCGCGACAACCTGGAAATAGCCTCAAAAAGCCTGCGGGCGGATCGGTTGCATTACATCATCATCCTCACCCGGAATCCCCTGGTCAATGTGCTCAGCCGCCTTACGCCGGAACAGGCGACCATGCAGTTCATCTATGGCGAATCCATCGAAAGCAGCGGCGGCAATCCCGAAGAAGCCGGACGGTTCAAGCGGGAATTTTTCCTCGATCCCTTCATGGCTGGCGACCGGCTGGAGCACGCCATGATTTTTTACGACATCGTCAAACGGAACAATATCCGGTGCTATCTGGCCAATACTGGTACCATCGGTCTTCAGGAAGACAAGGTCACCCTCCGCCAGTCCCTGGCGGCTTACAACGATCTGGTCCGCATGCAGCTTCGTTTCAGTCTGGAGGCCGATCATCTCGGCTACCACTACCCCATCAAGTGCGACCGTGCCAATTTAGATCTCATGAATGCTTACCGGCTCTTTGACGACCGCACGGTTTTGGAAAAACGGCTACAGGATTTCTATCGGGGCCGCCGGGAATTTCTGGAGGAATTTGAAGGGCGGTACGGCCGGATTCCCGAACCGATTCGCGAGGCACTGCCCTATCAGTACAAGGAATTTTCTCCCCGGGAAGTCCCGGGCATCGAGTAAGCTGTCACTTGTTTTTGTGTATCCGCCCCCTGGCAAGGGAGGCGAAAATACCCAGAAAGCACAGGACCGTCAAAAGGGAAAAGGCCGTTCTCATGCTCTTCAAAAGCAACGGGTAATAACGCGGCGTGATCTGGACCTCTCCGATCAGAAGGGCAAAAATCAGCAGGGCGATCCCCATGCTGAGCATCTGTCCTAAAATCCTCATCGTGGCCAAAGCGCCGGACGCCAGACCGAGAAACTTTCTGTCCACGGAGCTCATGATTGCATTGACATTGGGCGAGGAAAAAAAGGCAAACCCCAACCCGAGCAAGGCAAGGCTTGTCATTATGTAGGACAGTGAAGAGTACGCGGTAATGAAAATTAGCAGGTAGAGACCGCAAACTGTCAGCGCCATTCCCAGGGAGGCCAGAAGACGGGGTTCGATCCGGTCGGACAGACGGCCGATGAGCGGGGAAAATGCAGCTTGGATGACCGGTTGCACAAGCAGGATCATACCCGCATCCTGGGGGGAAAAATCCTTGATGAACAGCAGATAGAGGCTCATCAGGAAACTGACGGCATAAGTGGCGCTGTAGTGGATCAGGGCCGCCAGATTGGAAAATGTGAATGTCCGATTCTCCATGAAGAGGGAAATATCCAGCAGAGGGCTGGGATTTGCCATTTCCCACTTGATGAACGCGGCAATGCCGGCAATGCCCGTTATTACCAAAAGAACGGCCTCGGTCGCCGGCAGCCGGGAAACACCAAACATCAGCAAAAGCAGACTCAGACTGTAAATGACGGAGCCTGCCAGATCAAAACGCTCTCCTCGGGCCTCGGCCCATTCCTCCCGAAGTTTCCACAGGGTAAAAAGCAGGACGATCACCCCCAGGACGGCATTAAAAACATAGATGCTCCGCCAGCCCAGGTGGTGGGTCAGCAGCCCCCCGATCAACGGACCGGCGGACAGGCCGGTATAAACGGCGGCCACGTTGATCCCCAAGACCTTGCCCCGTTCGGCTGCGGGAAACACGGAGATGAGGATGGCCGTTGCCGTGCCGAAGATCATGGCCCCGCCGATCCCCTGCAGAAACCGGGAAAAAATAAGAAGGGCGGCGTCAGGCGCAAAGCTGCAACCCAGTGATGACAAGGTGTAAAGAACGATTCCCCAGAGAAAGATCCGCTTCCGCCCGTAAAGATCGGCGATTCGCCCCAAGGGGACCAGGCTCATCGCCGCAGCCAACAGAAAACTCGTGGCCACCCAGTTCAGGGACAGGGCGTCCATGGAAAGCTCCCTGCCCATCGCGGGAAGAGCCACATTGGAAGCGGCCCCCATGAACGGCGTCAGGAAGGAGGCCATGGTGGTTACAATGAGGGCTACGGCTCTGCTTGTGGCCGGATATGGGGGATCAGGTGGTAAGGTATTCAAAATACTGCCTGCCGGAACCGGGATTCAGGCGGCTTGGTCGGATGAGACTATTGAAAACTCGTGACTTCGCCGTTTCTGAACGAGAAGACCTATCAGAGAGTCCCGTCTTGTTCAATCTAATTCTAGTTGATCAGTTTATGTATTCTTGTGAAATGATTGATAGGGACGGTCGGCATCACCGGCGCGGCTTCGCCTGCTTCCGACTGCATGCCGTGGTCAGCCATTTGAATCCCTCAGGAATGAAAGCACTTTATTCATCAAATCATTGATTGCTCGATATTTCTCACGTGGGGCGGCAAGAATCTCCGCCTCGGTTTGGATATATTCTGACGGCAGAAGTTCGTTCCGGCAGTTCTTGACAAGCTCCCGCGCCGAATCCGGCGTGGTTTCGAGGTGGAACTGCAAGCCGATTACCGATCTGCCGAACTGAAAGGCCTGGTTCTCACACCCTTCGCTTGCCGCAATCCGGATTGCGCCGGACGGCAGATCGAAGGTCTCGCCGTGCCAGTGAAACACCTCCGCCGACAGGGGGAAGTTGAAAATCGTTTTGTCCGCTGACGGGATGCCCCTTACGGGAAACCATCCGATTTCCTTGACGGCGTTTTTGTATACCCTTGCGCCCAGAGTACTTGCAATGAGCTGCGCCCCCAGGCAGACGCCCAGTACGGATTTGCCCGCTTCGATAACGTCAAGGATAAAGCGTTTCTCTCGGACAAGCCAGGGGAATTCCTCCTCATCATTGACGCTCATCGGACCGCCCATCACAATAAGCAGATCCACCTCATCAGGCTCCGGCAAGCTCGCCGAATCGAAAAACTGCGTCCTGGAAATCCCGTACCCGGCTGCCTCGAGCCAATGTTCGATGCTGCCGAGCCCCTCGAACGAAACGTGCTGCAAGTAATGGGAATTCATAGTATTTCACTTTCCAATCAATTACTTCTCCTGTTTTCAGGCCGACTCCATGGAGGAAGGATGGATTTCTCGACTTTAACATTTTGTAATGCCGGATATTCAGACACAAACAGCTTCATG
>MVQR01000216.1 GCA_002067815.1 Syntrophus sp. PtaB.Bin001
ACCGGCGCTTCCTGCGGCGCCGTGAACGCCATGCACGATTCCTTTACCCCTCTGGGCGGACTGATTCCCCTTTTGAACATCCAGCTGGGCGAAGTCATCTTCGGCGGCGTCGGGGCGGGCCTTTACGGCATGCTCCTGTTTGTGATGGTTACCGTTTTTCTGGCAGGTCTGATGGTGGGACGAACACCGGAGTATCTGGGAAAAAAGATAGAAGCTTACGATGTGAAGGTCAGCATCCTGGCCATCCTGATTCCCTGTATTACAATACTCGGTTTCACCTCCTGGGCGGCCGTCAGCGCCTGGGGCACAGCAGGGCTGAACAATTCCGGACCGCACGGTCTGTCGGAGATTCTCTACGCCTTCACTTCGACAACAGGCAACAACGGCAGCGCCTTTGCAGGATTTTCCGCCGACACCCCGTGGTTGAATACCACGCTGGGCATTGCCATGCTGATCGGCCGTTTTCTGGTTATTATCCCTGTTCTGGCCCTCGCGGGAAATCTGGCAAAAAAGAAACTGACACCTCCCAATGTGGGAAGTTTCCCCGTATCCGGTTTGACTTTCGTTGTCCTGCTCGTCGGCACCGTTCTGGTCGTCGGTGCCTTGACCTTTTTCCCCGTGCTGGCGCTGGGACCGATCGTAGAACACTTTCTCCTGACCGGTTCAGGCAGACTATTTTAATTACCGAGAAGGAAAGAGGGAACTGAAGATGGCTACAAAAACACATTCTCTGTTTGATCGTCGGATTCTTATGCAGGCAATGGCAGCATCATTCCCTAAGCTCCACCCCCGGACCATGATGAAAAACCCGGTAATGTTCGTCACGGAGGTGGGAGCCCTGCTGACCACGATGGGACTGTTTTTCCGTCCGGCAGGAGAACCGCTGGGCTTCGGTCTCCAGGTTGCAGTATGGCTCTGGTTTACGGTTCTTTTTGCCAACTTTGCCGAAGCAATGGCGGAAAGCCGCGGCAAGGCCCAGGCCGACGCCCTGCGCCAAACTCGTACACAGACCATGGCCAATCGCCTTCTCGCCTTGGGCACCCTCGAAACAGTTCCGGCAGACCGGCTGCGCAAAGGTGATGTCGTCCTGGTTGCCGCAGGAGAAACGATCCCCGCCGACGGAGAGATTGTTGAAGGTGTAGCCACGGTGGACGAATCAGCCATCACGGGGGAATCGGCGCCCGTGATCCGAGAGGCAGGCGGCGACCGCAGCGCCGTTACCGGCGGAACCCGCGTCCTGTCGGACAGGATCCGGGTGATCGTTACGGCCAATCCCGGCGAAAGTTTCATGGACCGGATGATCAGCCTGGTGGAAGGAGCCCGGCGGCAGAAGACCCCCAACGAAATCGCTCTGACCATTTTGCTTTCCGCCTTGACGCTTATCTTTCTCGTAGTGATCATGACGCTTAAGCTGTTCGGACTCTATTCGGGACTGTCCTTCTCCCTGACCGTGCTGGCGGCGCTGCTGGTTTGCCTGATCCCCACGACCATCGGCGGCCTGCTCAGTGCCATCGGCATCGCCGGAATCGACCGGTTGGTGCAGAAAAACGTCCTGGCGATGAGCGGCCGGGCCGTCGAGGCGGCGGGGGATGTGGATGTGCTCCTGCTGGACAAGACGGGCACGATTACCCTGGGCAACCGTCAGGCCACGGAATTTCTGCCTGCAGGGGGGATTGCGCTGCAGGAGTTGGCCGATGCGGCGCAACTGGCCTCACTGGCTGACGAGACACCGGAAGGGCGAAGCATCGTCGTGCTGGCCAAGAAGTTCGGCCTGCGGGGCCGTTCCATCGGTGAAATGCCCCAGGCGCACTTTGTAACTTTTACGGCACAGACCCGCATGAGCGGCATCGATATCGAAAACCGTCGGATTCGGAAAGGGTCTCCCGATGCTATCAGGACGTTCGTCGGACGGGATTTCCCCCCGGAAGTGGTCGAGGCGGCCGATTCGGTTGCCCGTTCCGGAGGAACGTCCCTGATAGTCGCGGAAGAGGAGCGCGTACTGGGCGTCATTCATCTGAAAGACATCGTCAAGGGAGGCCTTAAAGACAGGTTTGAACGCTTCCGAGCCATGGGAATCCGGACAGTGATGATCACCGGCGATAATCACCTTACCGCAGCCGCCATCGCCGCAGAAGCCGGAGTGGATGATTTTCTGGCCGAGGCCCGGCCGGAGGACAAACTGGCCCTGATCCGTCGGGAACAAGCCGCCGGCCATCTGGTGGCCATGACCGGCGACGGCACCAATGACGCTCCCGCTCTCGCCCAGGCCGATGTAGGCGTGGCCATGAATACGGGCACCCAGGCGGCCAAGGAAGCGGGCAACATGGTTGATCTGGATTCCAATCCCACCAAGCTCATCGAGATCGTGGAAATCGGCAAGCAGATGCTCATGACGCGCGGCGCATTGACGACCTTCAGTATCGCCAACGACGTGGCGAAATACTTCGCCATCCTCCCCGCTTTGCTCATCGGACTTTTTCCCGTCATCGCCCCGCTGAACATCATGGGCCTCTCTTCGCCCCGGAGCGCCATCCTCTCCGCCGTCATCTTCAATGCCCTGATCATCGTGGCCCTCATTCCCCTGGCCCTGCGCGGAGTCGCCTTCCACCCCCTGGGCGCGGCGGTCCTGCTGCGGAGAAATCTGGTCATCTACGGCTTGGGAGGCCTGCTTGCCCCATTTGTGGGGATAAAACTCATCGACCTGCTTATTGCAACCCTGCATCTGGTCTGACTTGAAAGCGAGGAGAAAAAACAATGCTGAAAGAAATCCTGGTGCAATTTCGGATAGCCCTGTCGGTCATTGCCGCTCTGGTTGTGCTGCTATGCGGCGCCTATCCCCTGGCCGTGTGGGCGCTGGCTCAGGGACTTTTCCCCTGGCAGGCCAACGGCTCACTGCTAGTTGCCAAAGGAGGCGCCGTTGCTGGTTCCGCTTTGCTGGCCCAGGTATTTGCCGGACCGGCTTATTTCCACCCCCGTCCCTCAGCGGCCGGGCAGGGATACGACGCCGCCGGCTCAGGAGGCAGCAATCTGGGACCGACATCGAAGAAATTGGTCGACACCGTAAAGCAACGCATCGCCGCCTATCGGCTTGAAAACGATCTGAGCCCAGAGATTATGATTCCGGCGGATGCGGTAACGGCCTCGGCCAGCGGTCTTGATCCGCACATCAGTTTGCAGAACGCCCTGATGCAGGCAAAACGGGTGGCAAAAGCCCGGGGGCTGGATGAAACCGTTGTCCGAAAAAAGATTGCCGCTGCCATAAGCGGCCGTGATCTGTACCTGCTGGGACAGCCGCGGGTAAACGTGCTCCTGCTCAATCTGGACCTGGACGGTAAGGTAACAAGCCATGAACTCTGATTCCAACCGGGCCGATGCCTTTCTGAGAATGATACGCCGCGCACAGCGAGGCCGACTGAAGGTCTATCTGGGCTATGCGGCAGGCGTAGGCAAGACCTGGCAGATGCTACAGGAAGCACACCGGCTGAAGCAGGAAGGAATCGACGTGGTCGTCGGGCTGGTGGAAACACACGGGCGAGCCGAAACTGAAAAGCTGCTGGAGGGACTGGAAGTCGTTCCCCGTTTCGTCCAGCCCTATCGTGGGATATCGATAGAAGAAATGGATGTGGATGCCGTTCTGCGCCGGAAGCCACAGGTGGCCCTGGTGGACGAACTGGCTCACACCAACGCCCCGGGAAGCCGCAACGCCAAGCGCTACGAGGACGTTCAGGATCTGTTGGCGGCCGGCATTCATGTCATGACCACCTTGAATGTCCAGCATCTGGAAAGCCTCTATGATACGGTGGAAAAAGCCGTGGGGGTGAAGGTGCGGGAGCGGCTGCCGGACAGCATCCTGGCCGAAGCGGACCAGATCGTCAATGTTGATCTCACGCCGGAGGATCTTCGGGAACGCCTCAAGGAAGGAAAGGTTTATACCCGGGAACGTATCCCCGTCGCCCTCGATCACTTCTTCCGGACGATCAACCTGGAAAATCTGCGCGAGCTGACCCTGCGGGAAATGGCGGCGCAGATCGATCTGAAAAGGCACGAAACGGAGCCGGAAGACGACATCATCGTGCCGGACCAGATCATGGTCTGCCTTAGTTCCCGAGGTCCCGACAGCGGTAAACTTCTCCGGTTCGCCTCACGCCTGGCGGGCCGGCTCAACAGGAACTGGTATGCCGTATATGTGCAGACCCCTTCGGAAGAGTCCAAGGTGATCGATGCACAGACGCAGCGTCTGCTGTCCGGAACGCTGACGCTTGCAAAGGAGCTTGGGGCCATGGTCTTCACCTACAAAGGAGAAGACATCGCCGAAGCCATTCTCCGCTTCGCCCGGGAATATCGGGTGAGCCATATCGTCATGGGATCTCCGGCGCCCCTTCCCTTCTGGAAAAGACTGCTTGGAAAAAGGAGTATTGCGGAAAAGCTTATGGAAAAGTCCCGGGGGGCGACTATCGTCGTACTCGATACCCGACCGCCCGAAGCAGCGGCTGCCGTCTTTCCCGGCGTCGCCCTT
>MVQR01000217.1 GCA_002067815.1 Syntrophus sp. PtaB.Bin001
TGCAGGACCATGTCACCTACTCGGGCGGCGGCTGGCATAAACTTCTCCTCCTATTTCCTTAAAATTCCAAAGTTTTCTTCATATGTCAGTTCAGATGGATGAACTTTCCCTCGACGCGGATATCATCGTCGGAATGGATGTCCATCTTCTTCGCGGAGTCTATTTTCATCTCTCCTTCGCTGTTGATGGTCGTTTCCTCCTGGGCGTGAATTTTTATCTTCTTCGCTTCCAGCGACAGGGTTTCCGTCGATTTGACCTCCAGGCGGGCGCCCTTGACAGAAAAAACCGGTCCCGCATCAGTCATACGAACGGTCAGGGATATTTCGCCTCCCGGCTCGACGATCCGGATGAGCTCACCCTGGTCAGCGGACGAAACCACGATCTGACGGCCGGAGTCGAGCTGCAGGCGCTTTTCCGAATCGGGTGAAACCTCCGCCGGCTTGAATTTTATGACATTCGCTTCTTTGCTCATGATGCAACTCCTGTGATTGTAAATGGCGACGCAGTGGAATGAGGGCAACTTGGTATCAAATATACATGCAAGAACCGGCGTATCTTCAGGCGAAGAATAAAAAACGACGCGGTGTGTGTCAAGAAATAAAGGCGCTTCTAGTCGGCATCGGCGTTGCCTCGAAGATTTTTTATCGCAACGGCTTTTTGCGTTTCATTGAGAGAACTACCGTATCGCATCAGATAAGTTTTTTCGCGAACGGCGGAAAAAACATTATAATAATGCCCGATATCGTCTTGAGTCAGATCGGGCAATGTGAGAATCGTCTGCCTGTTGTCGGCGGGAAGGTCTTCGTAATTTTCCGGCAGATATCCTTTCTTACGGCATAACTCGAAAAGAGGAGTTCCGGGATAGGGGTGGAAGACAAAGCAGCCGAAATCGTCCGGGGCAAGTTCTTCGTTCAGGGCAAGGGTCTGTTCGATATCCTCCGGTGTCTCCCCCGGGATACCGATCATATAATTGGCTGTTGCCAGCATCCCGGCCTCTTTGGTCTGGTTGAAAACCTCTATAAACAGCCCGTTGCCGCCTGGCCGGTTCAGGATATCTTCCCGAACCCGGCGGCTGCCGCTTTCCACTCCATACACAATGTGTCGGCACCCTGTTTTTGCCAGCATTCTTATCATCTCCGGGGTCACCGTATCCGGTCGGGCGTTTATGGAAAATCCCCTGCCGATTTCTTTTCCGTACGACTCGCAGAACTCTTCCAGCCAACCTTGATTCAAGGTAAACGTGTCATCCAGGAAAATGACATAGTTGATGGAGGTTTGGTCGCCGATCTGCCGCAGTTCTTCAAGAACGCTGTTGACCGATCTTCTCCGAATGTATTTGCCGCCGTAGAGACGGCTGATGGCGCCTCCGGCACAGTACGTGCACTGGAAAGGGCATCCCCTCATGGTGCTGATATGGAACACGCCGTGCGTTTCATTGAGCAAGTCCCGGGCCAAGAAAGGGATCTGTGCCAACGCCAGAGGCGGATGCATTTCGGGTCGCTCCCGACCTCTTGACCAGATATTGGGAATCCCTGCGGTAGAGATGTCTTTGCCGTTTTTCAGGTGTGTGAGCATGCTGCAGATGGCCTCTTCTCCTTCCCCCAGGCAGACAAAATCGAATGCCCCGGATTCCAGCACGGAAAAGGGAGAGAAAGTCGGATGAAGCCCGCCGGCGATTATCGGAAGATCCAGATTTTTCCGAAGTTCGACGGCTATGGAAAGGGCCCTTGAGTACTGCCTTGTCGTTAGAGAAAAACCTATAAGGTCGGGCGATTCACTCTTAATGCCACTGATTATATCTTCGATTCCGCAGTCGGGTGGAACCCTTAACAGGGCTGCCTCATGACCGTGCTTCCGAATATAGGAGGCGATAAAAGCCGGTCCGATCGAGGCCAGTGCCCAAGGCTGTTCGGTTTCGATTTCGAGAAAAAGAATTTTCATAGTGTTTTATTCTTTAATACATTGAAAGGAATTTGCCGAAACCTCTAAGTTGCCGGGGAAGTATAAGTAAAGGGGCATCGTGTGTCAATCTTGAAGCCCTCTTCAGGACAACATTGTTTTGACATGCCCTATTAGCTTTACTATACTCGCGCCTCTGAAAAGCAAGTCCTTATCAGGCAAGGAATAATCTCGATTCATGACTGTAAAAATTTAAAGCTATGGATTTTCATAACCGATAAGTATCAAGCTCATATTCAATGGAAATGCCGGAGGACATATGAAGGATATAGTGGATCTGGTTGTAAAGCTGATTAACAGCATGGCTGTAATGTCCGTCATTGCCTATGTTTTGTCCCGGAGCCGGTTCTACGACGGCTATCTGCAGAAGCAGATTACCTGGAAAAACCAGCTTTTGCTGATCCTGGTTTTCGGCCTCCTTTCCATTTATGGCACCGTAAGCGGCTTCAAGTTCATGGGCGCCCTGGCCAATACCAGGGACCTTGGTCCCGCCCTGGCAGGCCTCTTCGGTGGTCCGATTGCCGGAGTCGGCGCCGGAATCATCGGTGCGATCCATCGCTATTCCCTGGGCGGTTTTACCTGTGTCTCTTGTTCCCTGGCCACGATTGTATCCGGACTGGTCGGCGGATTGGTTTTTCTGTGGAAGAGAGGAGAATTTGTCGGCGTGACCGGTGCAGTGGTCGTGGCGGCGGTCAATCAGGTCCTTCATTCGGGATTGACCCTCTTGATTGCCCAGCCTTTTGAAAAATCTCTGGAGATCGTTAAAATGTTCACCCTTCCCATGATTGCGGCCAATGCAATCGGGATGGCCATCTACGCCTCAATTGTTGTCAACTTGGTCAAGCAGCGTTCCTGGGAGCATGAAAAGCACACCATAGAAGGCGAGCTCAATGCGGCCCGGGAAATCCAGATGAGCATGGTCCCCAAGATGTTCCCCCCCTTTCCCGGCAGACCGGAATTTGAGCTATCTGCAGTTCTCGAACCGGCGAAGGAGGTCGGGGGCGACTTTTACGATTTCTTCTTTGTAGATGATCATCATCTGGCCTTTTTACTGGGAGATGTTTCAGGTAAGGGAATTCCGGCTTCTCTCTTCATGGCCGTCACCAAGACGCTTCTCAAATCAGAGGCCGGTGAAAATATCGGGGTCGACCAGATCCTTTACAAGGTGAACAACGAACTTTGCGAAGGAAATGACATGTCGATGTTCGTCACCGTTTTCTGTGGAATCATCGATACCCGGACGGGCCGGGTGGAATACAGCAGCGCCGGGCACAACCCGCCGGTCCTGCTACGCCGGACGGATAATCCGGAGTTTCTGGCCTTGAACGGTTCCCTGCCCATCGGAACCTTTGAAGACAGCGAATATACCAAGGAAACGTTGACCCTCGGGAAAGGGGATACTCTTATTGTTTACTCCGACGGCGTCACGGAGGCAATGAACAAAGATCAGGCACTTTTCTCTGAGGAAAGGCTCCTCAAGTCCCTGCAATCAAGCAATGGACATCATCCCGACGATCTGCTGAAAAAGATTCTGGCGGAAGTCCACCATCATGCCGCCGACGCCCCTCAGTCCGATGACATAACCATTCTGGCGATACAGTACAAAGGTTTGCAGGACGTTATTGAAAACTCATCCCCTCGGAAACAGGAGCGGCAATTGCTCGAGGTTTCCTGAAAATATAAAGCTCAAAAAACTTTGAAAAAGCAGAAGACAAAACCGTACCCAGGGTAAAATCAGCATGCCGCAGAAACCTTCAAATCTCGTCTATGGAGTTGATGATAAACCGCCTATTCGGATCATTATTGCCCTGGCCTTCCAGCACATTTTTTTCCTTACGGCCGGACTGATTGTAGCCGCCATGATTGCGCGGGAAATCGGCAGCCCGCCGCAACTTGTTCAGAGCGTTGTCTGCATGTGCATGATTGCCGGAGGCATTGCCACGGTTCTCCAGGCCCTCAACAAAGGTCCCGTGGGGAGCGGTTACCTCTGTACGGAAGGCATCGATCCGACCTTTGTATCCTGTTCCATCCTGGCGGGCATGACGGGCGGCATTTCCCTGATTCTAGGCATGACGATCTTTTCCGGCCTGCTGGAGTGCCTCATATCAAGGGTTATCAATCGCTTGAGGATATTGTTCCCTCCGGAGGTGACGGGGGTGGTCCTCACCATGGTCGGTCTGAATATCGTACCTGTCATGATCAGCAATTTCTTCGGCATCAACGGAAAGGATGATAACATTCAGCCGGCGAACCTCCTCGTAGCCGTCGCCACCCTGGCGGGGATGGTGGGGACGAATGTCTGGAGCAAGGGGAAGCTGCGCTTCTATTCCGTGATTGTCGGCATGGTTGCGGGTTACAGTAGCGCATACCTGCTGGGTGTCCTGAAGGTTTCCGATCTGGAAAGGATCAGCCGATCCCCACTTCTGTCTCTTCCCGACATTTCCTACATCAGCTGGTCGTTCAGCCCGCTGCTCCTAGTGCCGTTCATCGCAGCAACCATGGCCTCAACCCTGAAGGCGGTGGCGACCTTTACCATGTGCCAGAAGATCAAC
>MVQR01000218.1 GCA_002067815.1 Syntrophus sp. PtaB.Bin001
CCAATGCGGAAAAGGGCTCATCGAGAAAAAGGATGGCCGGGCGAATCGCAAAGGCCCGGGCGATACTTGTTCGCTTAGCCTCTCCTCCGGAGAGCTTGGATGCGGAACGTTTGGCCAAATGGGCGATTCCCAGACGTTCCAGGTATTCTTCCGCGATCCTCGACCGTTCGCGCTTATCCACCCCCCGGATTTTCAGGCCGGAGGCCACATTCTCCAACACCGTCGTATCAAAGAGCAGGGGATCCTGAAATACGACGGCAATCTGCCGTCGATAGTCCAGTTTACTGCGGCGATTGTTAATCTCCTGTCCATTGAAGAACAGTTTTCCCTTAAAGAGTTTTAACAGGCAGGACAGGGTCAGCAGGAGCGTTGATTTTCCCGAACCGTTCGGTCCGATCAGGGAGAGGACTCCTCCCTTCTTGATCTCAAAATCCGGAATATCAAGAACGGTGATCCCTCCTCGCTTGACCAGGAGTCTTTTTCCTTCCAGCAGCGGAATTGATGCCGTCATCTGGGCCGCTCCCTCTGCTGAATCCGCGTCAGCACATAATTGATCATATATGCCAGAAGTAAAAGAATTATGCTCAGGGCAATAGCGGTGTCAAAGTTTCCCCGTCCCGTCTCCATGACGGTTGCGGTCGTGAGAACTCGGGAATAGCCTTTGATGTTGCCGCCCACCATGATGGAGGCGCCGACTTCGGAAATGACCCCGCCGAAGCCGGCCATGACGGCGGCCAGCAACGGCAGCCGGGCTTCCTTGATGAGAATCCAGAGCATCTGCATGCGGGTGGCTCCCAGGGCCAGGATCTGAAGGCGCAGGTTCGGGGGCAGGTTCTGCATGGCGGCCAGACTGATTCCGGTGACTATAGGGGTGGCAATGACCGACTGGGCAACAATGATGGCTGTCGGCGTGTAGAGTATTTCCAGAAAACCTAATGGTCCATTCCGCCAGAGAAATATTGTTACAAAAAGACCCACCACCACCGGCGGCAGCGCCATACCGGTATTGATCAGACTGACCAGGATTTTCCGGCCGGGGAACCGGGTGAGGGCCACCGCGGTTCCCGAGGATATGCCGATAAAAAGACTGATCAGGGTGGCCGTCCCTGAGACCTTGAGTGAAAGTAAGGTAATCCCCAGAACTTCAGGGTCCAGGGAAAAAAGCAGGGTTATGGCCTTCCAGATGCCTTCAAGAATAAGATCCATTTATTTTCCCAACTGTTGCACCTTCTTTCCTGCATCGGGGAAGAAGAGCGGTGATCCGTATTTATCCACGCCGAAGGTTTTGATGATCTTCTGCGTTGCGGGCGAAACCATGAAGTCGGCAAAAGCCTTGGCGCCTGCTGCATTTACTTTCGGCCATTTAGCCTGATTGACTTCAATGACGTGATAGATATTCAGCAGTATGGGGTCTCCCTGCATGAGGATGGGGAGCCCTAGATTTTTCTGCAGGGAAAGCCATGTTCCCCGGTCGGTCAAGGTATATCCTTTTTTCTCTGCGGCAACATTGAGGGTCTGGCCCATGCCCAGTCCGGTCTGCTGATACCATCTCTGGCCTTCGGGGTTGATTCCGGCGGCCTTCCAGATGGCCTTTTCCTTTGCATGCGTTCCCGAATTGTCGCCTCGGGAAACGAACAGTGAACCGGTGGCAGCGATCTTCTTCAGGGATTCCGGAGATGTCTTGGAGTCTTTTATTCGAGCTGGATCTGCCGGTGGCCCCACAATTATAAAGTCGTTATGCATTACCAGACGACGGTTGACCCCATATTGACCTTCCATGAACTTTTTTTCAGCATCGGGTGAATGGACGAGAAGAACGTCAGCTTCTCCCTTCTGACCCATTGCCATTGCCTGGCCGGAGCCGACGGCGATGGTCTTGACGAAATAACCGGTTTTCTTTTCAAAGATCGGGATAAGAGTATCCAAAAGGCCGGTGTCCTGAGTACTTGTCGTGGTGGCGAGAATTAGGTTTTTCTGTTTCACCTGCTTTGCCGCCTGAGCGGTCGTGGCGGTTGCCAGGCCGGCTACAATCAGGCAGAGCGCGAGAAATCCCAAACAGCGGGAAAATGTTGTTATCAACTTCATAATCATCCTCCTTTATAAATTTATGCTAATCAATATTGATAAATCTGATAAATGGACTATTTATTACCGTTTTTCCGGATTTAATAACCGGCGTACGACATCTCTGATGCGCTATTTTTTCTGTGCTTTCCGCCAGGCTTCCGAATTGGGGAAGAACAGCGGGGCGCCGTATTTATCTTTACCGAAATCCCGAATAATCAACTGTCCCTTTTTCGGGTCAGTCAGCCAGTTCACAAAACGTGTTGTGTCAGTTGAATTGACAGTTTTGAATTTTTTCTGATTGACGGGGATCAGGCTGATGTAATTCAGCATGGCTTCGTCGCCTTCAACGAGGATGACAAGTTGAATCTGATCCTTCAGGGAGAGATAGGTTGCCCGGTCGAT
The DNA here is from genome assembly GCA_002067815.1 of Syntrophus sp. PtaB.Bin001. Lineage (GTDB taxonomy): Bacteria > Desulfobacterota > Syntrophia > Syntrophales > Syntrophaceae > Syntrophus. The sequence goes on from MVQR01000218.1 coordinate 2,470, forward strand.
CACAGTATATGCCCCCTGCTGATCTGTGTACTTAAGCGTCGGGGCATTGCCTTCAGAGCCTTTTTCATAGACTTTGTACCAGGTTCCTGAAGGCTTGATTCCGGCCTTACCCCAGAGTTCCATCTCGGCCACATGGGTTCCCGATTTGTCCCCCCGGCTGATGAACGTTACGCTTTTTTCCGAAATCCTTTGCAGCGCTTCCGCCGCCGTTTTCATCCCGCGAATTCCGGCAGGATCGGCGGCCGGGCCCACCAGCACGAAATCGTTATACATCAGCGGTATCCGCCGGGTCCCGAATCCTTCCTGGACGAACTTTTCTTCCAGGGATTTGGCATGGACCATAACGAGATCAACGTTGCCCTTCCGGGCGATATCCAGCGCCAGCCCAGTTCCGGCGCCGACATGGCGCACCCGGATACCCGATTCCTTTTCAAACTGATTTTCCAGAACATCGACAATACCGGAATCAATGGGGCCTATGGTCGAGGACAGCAGAATGAACTTGCTGCCGTCGGCAGCGGCGGCCATTCCCGGCAACCCTAACAAGAGGAACATCAAAAGATAAAGAAACAGCCTTTTCATGAAAATAATCTCCTTTCTTATCGGTTTTTGTTTAAAGTTAAAAAAGCGTTCTTGGTAAGCTAAATCGGGAAATGTATTAATGCCTGATTCGTCCTGCCTCAGACTGTAGAGTACAAAATTCTTCCTGAATCGGTGAAGTCGTATCGGCTGATCTTCTCGACCCGTAGAAGAAATGCCTTATCATGGAGAACGTCCATCAGGGCCTGCACCGTCTTTTTAAAAAAAGTGTTTTGATCGAGCACCATATCAAAGCGTTCTCTCGTAATGGGCACGAATTTAAGCCCCAAAAGATTGGCGATGGCAATGGATGCGATGCCGACATCCGCTTCCCCGGAAATAACGGCGAGGCCGACCTCCAGGTGGGTGAACACCTCCCGGCCGTAACCGGCGATATCGCTCTTTTTTATACCCAGGCGCTCCAGGTTGATATCCAGAAGTGCACGGGTTCCAGCCCCTGGCTGACGATTAATGAAGCGAACATCCTTACGGGCAAGGTCCTCAAATCCCTTAAGGTCCAACGGGTTCCCGGGAGATGAGATGAAACCCAGCTCTCGATGGAACAGGTTGACCACGACTACTCTTCTGTCAGGGATGTACTGGGAAAGAAAAGGAATGTTGTAAGTGTCTTCTCGGGGATCCCAGAGATGGGTCCATGCAATGTCGGTATAACCTGCATTGATGGACACCAGTCCGTCTCGGCTGCCCGTTGCCGCCGAAAAAATATAAAATTCGGGGTATTTTTTCCTGAGGCTGGTTTGCAGGATGTCCAGCACCGGATCATTGCTGCCGGACGCAAGAATGGTGCCTCCTGCGTTCCGACTTTTCTGCCTGGCTTCGGTAAGTGCGGTGCGGGTGTCTTCGAGAAGCCATGAATCAATCATCTCTTTTGGGAAAAGCCACTTACCAGTTGCTTTAGTTGCGGGTATTTTCCCGGACTTGATCAGGGCGTAGACCTGTTTTTCGTTGATATCCAGGTATTCCGCAACTTCTCGTGTATTCATCAACTCTTTAGGCATAGGACCATGACATTGCTTATTTGGTTTATTATTAAGCCGCTTTCAATCAGATCGCCTTGGTTTTTGCAAGAAAAAAGTGACAAATATTAACTTAAAAAAACAGATACCGACATTTTATATTAATCCTATGTCTCTATCTTATGAGAATCATGCGTTTATTAATACACAGGCATTGCTTTACGGGTGGAACAGCATTTTGATTCCTTTCCTTATTATATAGCTGTACGGAAATTGTTGCTGTGGGAACAATTGTAATAACTGATTAAATATGCTACTGAAACCTTACGCTTCAGAACGGTGTCTGCCGAAGCGGCCGACAAAATCGGGTCTGAGTTTTTTTCCAAAAGACTAATCTGGAAAAAAGGAGAAATAATGCCGGAAATGTTTAATGTGCAACCGCCTGCGGCTGCGCTAAAATCACTCCTGTTTCAGC
>MVQR01000219.1 GCA_002067815.1 Syntrophus sp. PtaB.Bin001
GCAGTTCAAGGCTCCGTGGGATGTGGAAGAGAAGTGCTCCTTATACTTGGAAGCCGAATGGCAGGAAGTACAGTCGGCAAAGGGGAAGGCCGTCGGTGTTTCGACTTTCGTCTTGGCAATTTTTGCTCCGGGGGCTTCCTTCGGATGAACTCCGGAATGGCATTGTGTACAGGAAAATTTATTTACGGTTGCGTGGAACCCCTTCTTTGAAATCTCACCGTGACAGGAGAGGCAGGAGGATGTTTCGACCGGTTCACTTTTCTGCATATGCTTGGCGATGTTGGTTATGCCCCGGTGACAGACGGCACAGCCAAACTTTCCATGCTTGGTTTTAGCGAAATACTGTCGATACTCCGGCTTGGAATGACAGGTTATGCAGCTTGGACCGGCACTTACTCCTTCCGGAGCGGCCTTGCTTGATTCTGATATCGCTTTTGATTTCGAATCTTTAGCTGCAGGTACCGAGGTTTTATCATGACTTTTCCTATCCTGGCTTTCCACTATTTTCCCTACATCGGATTTCGAGGTAAAGCTCAAGGGGAAAAGCGGCGATGGTGTAATATTTTTGAAATTATGGCACTTCAAGCACAAATACTCAGATTTTTTGTGTTGAAAATGGCACAATGAACAGTCAACTTCCTTCCCGTAATGCGAATTATGAGGGTTCGGCAGAGAAGGCCCTTTCGCTGGAATTTTCGCCAAGCCCTCCGAACTGTGGCAGGTAACACATATCCTGTACTCCATCTTCTCGAAAGGGGGTTTTTGACCGTGACATTTATCGCAGGAAACGCCCGAAAGAGTGTGGACATGGCTAGTGGGCATCTTAGATTTGATGGAAATCTTATCCTTTGCATGGCAGACCATGCAAGTTTTGAGTTTCATGCCCCTGGTATCTGCATGGTTGCTCGGAAGTACTCTTTTCCCTTCTTCATGACAAACCAGGCAATCCCCCGGCTGAACGTTGGACAGTCGTTTTGGAGAGTTGGCAGCGCTACTCGAAAAAGAAAAGAAGAAAAGAATGCCGGTGAAGGAAAGGATTGTAACTCCTAAGAAAGCCTTGAAAATTCCTGACAAAAAATGTCGATGTATTTTCATGGGTGCCGTCTCCGAAAAAAGAGTAATCTAATCATTCCGATTTTGCCCATTGTCTTACTCCATCGCCGGGCTGATGACGGAAATCAGTCGCGGTTGATAGGAATGACAGCGGAGAGGAACCGCCATCCCTCATTTTGATCAGTACACTTCCTTTGCCGCGTTTTACCTGCTATACTCCCAAACACGGCTTCTATCTGCAACATCTGCCCCGACTACTTAGAGTAAGGGCCATGGCTACTGTTAAGGCCTTAATTCCGGCATTAACAAACCCTTTGAAAATTTGTTTTCCTGTTATGTCAGTTTTCTGCCCCTGATCATCCTTTCTCCCTTCATTCACAAACAATTCCCTCGACAGTTAAACCGCCGAGGTGACTGATATTAGGAAATGTCTCACTTGTCCTCTTGAGACTATAAAAGGAGGAAATTTGAGTGTCAAGCGTATTATGACCATCTGAAAGGACAGCTATTGGAAAGATTTAATTTGTGACGTAATATATAGTTGGCGGGCAATTTTGCTTAACCCTTTTGCCTGATCGGAAACATCGCTTGACTGTGCGAATTTGTAAACCTTTTTCCGAAAACCGGAGGGAGAAAACCGGCAAGATCCGGTTCTACGACTCATTTTGGAAGTTTTACAGTTAGTTACGGAATAATTCCTTCCAGAGAGGAATTGATTGTAACGGTTGATCAAGTCAACTTCATTTCATCAGGACTTCGAAAATGTGCCTGTTGCCAATGTATTCTCCTAGTTAACGGTCTTTTCAAATTTTTCTTCATTCTCTGCCGGTGATGAAATTTCTTTTTGTTCCCCCTCTTTAATCTTCTTTTCTTCAGGCAACGGTTCCTTTACTCCCTCACCTGGGTTTTCTTCATCCTTTGAAACTGACGGAGGATTTTCTGTTTGTTCCGGCTCGTCTGGGATAACCTCGTCAGGCTCCTTCATAACGGCCTCATAATCAGGAATAATGATCCCCCGCCTGATCATAATCCGATAAATTCTTTCTGATCGATTAATAACATACTTTGATGATCCAAGCGGATTATACCGCCTCGGATTCGGGAGAACAGCGGCCAATTTTGCTGCTTCCCGAGCCGAGAGCGCAGATGCAGGTTTTCCGAAATAATGATGGGCTGCAGCTTCAATTCCAAATATCCCTTCCCCCCATTCTGCAACATTGAGGTAAAGCTCGATAATTCTTTTTTTTGACAATGCTTTCTCTATTCTCCAAGTTAAAATTGCTTCTTTAATTTTTCGGATTGGATTTTTTGATGGTGACAGATAAAGATTCTTTGCAAGCTGTTGGCTAATGGTACTTCCACCAACCTTAAACTTCCTTTTTTTGATATCCTCTTCAATAGCCTTTTGAAGCGCATCATAATCAAATCCCTCATGATGCCAGAATTTATCGTCTTCGGATATAATAACGGCCTTGATCACCAAGGGATTGATGCGTGACAGTTTCACCCATTTTTGATTAATTTTGATATTTTTCCCCTCTTTCAGCCACTCATCCTCTCTGTATTCCATAAAAGCAGTTTTAACAGGGTTTTCTTTTTTTAACTTGGCAACATCGGGATAAAAAAAATAGATTCCCAAATTCAATGAAATACCGACAAATATGACAGCAATGATAAATAGAATTTTTTTAAACATAACTTTTCATCCCAATCTGACTCGACTCTAATTAATTACCGATCTACGCAGGTTTATTTATTGCATAATTTCCGTGACATGTATGTTGCATAGATTAAAATATTTTTTTAGTTGCCGCCTTTTATCTTATTCGCCTTTATTTTGAAAGCAATAATACATCAGTATTATTAATTATTTTTGTTTCAACTAAAATGCAGTAAAAAATAAGTTTGACTAACCGAAACAATTTCTATAAAGGTAACCAAGTTTTTTGTGTACAGTTTGTCATCCAATGTCAAAATCTGTGCACCGTTAGATAATGGGGCAACCCCCGATCAGACTAAGGAGGTACTTCATGAAAAGACGGCGGATTTTCTTTTGGGTGGGACTAACGTTCCTATTCATTTTGAGTCTTTCACAAGAAGGATTTTCAAAAGAAACCTACAAAGTAAAGCGCGGCGATACACTAGCTAAAGTCGCCGATCAGCTCGGGGTATCAGTTCAGGATTTGAAGAAGGCCAATGGCCTGAAAAAAACTGCCCTCAAGCCCAACCAGGTTCTCTCTGTCCCCAAACGATCAAAGAAACAAACATCATCAACATCCAAATCAGCAAAAGCTTCTAAGGCAAAACCGGATTATTATACTGTTAAAAAAGGAGATACATTCCGCAGCATCTCCAAAAAGACAGGGATAAAAATCGCTGAATTAAAGACGTTGAATCGGATACAAGACCGCGCATTAAAACCGGGACTGAAACTCGTACTGACCAAAAAGCATGAATCAGTTGCGTCCGCCAAAGATGTCAGGCGTACTCAAGCATCAGCCACCGAGCTTGATGATGAACTGAACCTTGAGGACGATGCAGAAGGTGATGAAAATGTTGATGAGGACTGGGCTTCCGTAGAGAAGGACAAGGAAGCAAGTGCTGAATTACTCGGCAAATGGAATAGTCCTGATGAAAGACGTATATTTGTCCGTGTCGTTAAAGGATTTCTTGGTACACCATACCGTTTTGGGGGCTCTTCAGTACGGGGCATTGACTGTTCGGCTTTCGTGGCAAAGGTTTATCAGTTTTTTGATGTAAATCTCCCAAGGACAGCAAGAGAACAATCGCGTATGGGTGTGCGTGTCTCCAAAAATGAACTTCAGGAGGGTGACTTAGTTTTTTTCAATACCCGGCGGGCTTTCGGCCATGTAGGGATTTATATAGGGAACAATGAATTCATTCATGCCTCCTCAGGCCAATCCGGCAAAAACGTAAGAATAGATAATCTTGATAAACCTTATTATAATAAAAGATTTATCAAAGCGGTTCGTGTTAAAGGAATGAAGAATAAAAGTACGGAGCAGCTTGACGTATCATAAATTGAATATGATAGGCTGAACATTAAGCAATGCCGACTGTTGAAAAAGGCATATAAAGTCAAAATTCAGGCATCGAAATCTCGAAATGGTTTCGATGCCTTTTTTATTAAAAATCACCATTTGGATAAATTAATTTTTTCGAGATCATTAAAAGCAAAAGTCATCATATATTTTTTATTTCTCTTTTTTATATACAATATCACTGCCGTCCAAATTAGGTGAGATATCGGATTCCGAGGTTTGAAATCATTACCAATTTGGACGCCTTTTTGCTGTTTCGAAAATCTGGTTTAACTCATATATTTTCCTACTGTCCCAATTAAGCGAGAGCCAGTTTCAATTGTTCCTGCGCATATGCAGCTGGAGGTGTCTCGAAAGGTTCATTCAGCCAAGTCCACAA
>MVQR01000220.1 GCA_002067815.1 Syntrophus sp. PtaB.Bin001
GAAATTTCTCGGTTTTGAACAGATATTCAAGAATTCGCTCACCACGCTCCCCATGGGCGGCGCGAAAGGCGGCTCTGATTTCGACCCCAAAGGCAAATCCGACGCCGAAGTCATGCGTTTCTGCCAATCCTTCATGCGCGAGCTTTTCCGCCATATCGGACCAGACACCGACGTGCCGGCGGGGGACATCGGCGTGGGCGGCCGGGAAATCGGTTACCTCTTCGGCTATTACAAGAAGCTCGTTAATGAGCATACGGGCGTTCTGACGGGCAAGGCGCTGGAATACGGCGGAAGCCTCATCCGGCCGGAAGCGACGGGATATGGCTGCGTCTATTTCGCGGCGGAAATGCTAGGCTGGCGCGGAATGGATTTCAAGGGCAAGACGGTTGCCATCAGCGGTTCCGGAAATGTCGCCCAGTACGCCATCGAAAAGGTCAACCGCCTGGGAGGAAAAGTCATCACCTTATGCGACTCCAGCTCGACGATCGTTGACGAAGCGGGCATCGACTATGAAAAATGCGAATATGTCATGGAGCTGAAAAATGTCCGGAGAGGCCGCATCAGTGAGTATGCCGACCAGTATGCCAGTTCGACCTGCTGTTACATTGGGGAGAGCGTCTGGGATGTGATCAAGAATCAGGGAATTCATGTGGACATCGCCCTGCCCTGTGCCACCCAGAACGAAATCGACGCCAGCCATGCGGAGGCCCTGGTGAAAAACGGCTGCATCTGCATCTCCGAAGGCGCAAACATGCCCTCCACTCCGGAAGCAGTCCGCATCTATCAGGATAACGGGATAATTTACGGCCCCGGCAAGGCGGCCAATGCCGGCGGCGTGGCCACCTCCGGTCTGGAAATGAGCCAGAACAGCATGCGGCTCTCCTGGCCGCGGGAGGAAGTCGATGCGCGGCTGCTTCAGATCATGAAAAGCATCCACCAATCCTGCCTCGATGCCGCTGCGGAATACGGCAAAGAGGGAGACTATGTGCTCGGTGCCAACATCGCAGGGTTCATGAAGGTGGCCAAAAGCATGCTGGCCCATGGAATCGTGTAGTTAAATTTCAACATCATTTCCGAAGAGTGATTGTCCTGGTCATCGGGCAATCGCTCTTTCCTTCTTTTTCCCTGTCGAAATCAAATTCCTCATCCGAAGGCTTAAGTCTTGTCTAAAGATAAATAAAAATGGTATAAAATAGCAGGCGTGTGCAGCTTCCTGATATAATCCTCGTTACATTCCGCGATTCCTCGACTCCTCAGCCTAACAGGACAACCTACTTCTGAAGAGGGAGGGATATGAACGTAGAAGACATGCGATATCAGGAGCTTATCGAAGAGGTCTCCACCCTTAAGCAAAGGATTTCCGAGCTTGAGCGGTCCCAAGCAGAACACCGGCTCATCGAAAAAAATCTCCAGGAAAGCGAAGCAAAATATCGATTCATAGCCGAAAACAGTGCGGAAATACTGCGTATCACGGACATGGACCTGCGCAGCACTTATGTAAGTCCGTCTGTTTTGCGAATTCGCGGTCTTACCGTCGAAGAGGCTTTGCAGGAAACCCCTGAAGCGATTTTCCCTCCTTCATCCCTGCAACTTGTTTTGTCTGTCCTGGCGGAAGAAAAGGCACTGTCAGCCGACGGCATTGTTGACTCCAACAGAGCCAGAACCCTGGAAGTGGAAGTATACAAAAAGGATGGTTCCCTTTTCTGGATGGAATTCAGTATGTCCATTGTGCGCAACAAGAGCGGTGAATTCTGCGGAATCGTCACCGTGGCCCGCGATATCAGCAAGCGAAAACAGATCGAGCAGGAATTGAGAAAATCGGAACAGGCCCTCCGCACTATTTTTGACAACACCCACGATGCCATTTTTATCTTTGATCTCGAAGGGAGAATCCTGGACTGCAATCAGAAGATGCTGGATCTCTATTGCGTAACTAGGGAACAGGCCCTCCACTCAAACATTATCTCCGATTTTTCCGCCCCCGGCAGTTCGCTGGCTGAAGAGAAGAATCGCTGGGATCGCGTCATGAAGGGGGAAACGATTACTTTTGAATGGAAGGCGAAACAGCCTAACGATGGCTCCCTTTTCGATGTCGAAGTCTCCTTAAAAAAAATTGTTCTAAATGACCGCTCGATTTTGCTTTCCAACGCTCGGGACATTACACGGCAAAAAGCCGCAGAAGCTGCTCTGAAAGAAAGCGAAGAGAGGTTCCGCGCCCTGGTGGAAAACTGCGGCGACGGAATCTCGCGTTTCGATCGGGACCATCGCTACCTTTACGTCAACCGGTTCGTAGTCGAACATACCGGTTTTCCCCTCTCCCCGAGTGATTTTGTCGGCAAGAGATTTGAAGAACTGGGGTTTCCCCAGGACTTTTGCGATCAGGGGCACAAGAACATCGAACAGGGATTTGTCTCCGGGAAAATTATCCGCCACGAGTTCCAGCAGCCCGACGGGAAGTGGATCGATGTGATTCAGATTCCGGAAAAAGATGCTGCCGGAGAAGTCAAGGCCGTAGTTGCCACATCGCACGACATCACCAGACTGAAAAACGCAGAGGCTGCCCTACGAGAAAGCGAAGAGAGGTTCCGCGCCCTGGTGGAGAACAGCCGCGACGCGATTATGCGTATCGATCGGAACCACCGTTATCTTTATATGAATCCCGTAGTGGAGAAACAATCGGGGATCCCTCCCGAGGCATATATCGGCAAAACGTTTGAAGAAATGGGATTTCCCCGGAAACTGTGCAACATGTGGCACGAAATGGTCGAAAGGATTTTTCATTACGGAGAAACCAACCGCATGGAATTCCAGCTTCCCAAAGGCATCTGGATTGATCAGATCTCGATCCCGGAAAAAGACGCGACAGGACAGGTCAAATCCGTCATCGCCGCAGCTCGCGATATTACGGTAAACAAGCAGAATGCAATTTTGCTTCAAAACCTGTTCCAGTTGGCCCCTCTTGCCATCTGCGTCAACGATGGCAACAGAGTCACGACAAAAGTCAATTATTACTGTCTTAAGACTTTTGGTTACAGCCCGGAAGAAATGGTGGGCCGCACACCCCGGTTTCTTTATTTCAGTGATGAAGATTACGAGGCCGCTGGAAAGGCTCTGTATTCCTCATCCAATGGCACGGCAGAGCTTCGGATGAGAAGAAAAGACGGCGAGGCTATCTGGGTGCTTATGAACCGATCGTACATTAACGGCAAGGACCCTTCCGGTGGATCGATTGTCATAGTGCAGGATATCACGTCCCGGAAAGTTCTGGAGGAGCAGTTGCGCCAGGCCCAGAAGATGGAGGCCATCGGCCAGCTGGCCGGAGGTGTGGCCCATGACTTTAATAACATGCTGCAAGCCATCCTCGGCTATACCAACATGATCCTCCATTCCCTCAGCCCGGAAGACAAAAACCGCCGCAAATTGCAGGAAGTAGAAAAGGCCGCGGAACGGGCGACGGCCCTGACCCGCCAGTTGCTGGCCTTCAGTCGGCGGCAAGTGCTTAAACTAGTTCCGCTGGATATGAACTCCACCGTCGATGATCTGCTGAAGATGCTCCGCCGCCTGATCGGCGAGAACATCGAGTTGAGTTTCCTGCCCGATCCGGAATTGTGGAAGGTAAACGCCGATCGGGGCCAGATGGAGCAGGTGATCGTCAACCTCTGCGTCAACGCCCGGGACGCCATGTCGGATGGAGGGCTCCTCTCCATTACTACTCACAACACTCAACTCGACGAGGAATACTGCTCTCAGAACGATTGGGCAAGACCGGGCAGGTACGTGCGGCTGGACATTACGGATTCCGGCTGCGGCATGGATCCGGAAACGAGGGACAAGATCTTCGAGCCTTTTTTCACTACGAAGGAACAGGGACGCGGCACCGGTCTGGGGCTGGCTACCGTCTACGGCATCGTCCGGCAACATGAAGGGATGATTCATGTCTACAGCGAAGTCGGAAAAGGTTCTAGATTCAGCATCTACCTGCCGACCACGGAAAATGACCGGGAGGAAATTCCGGCGGAAGAGCAGGTGTCGGTTCCCGGGGGACACGAAACTATTCTCCTGGCGGAAGACGATGAACCCCTCCGCTTTATTACCACCGAAATGCTCAAGCCGGCAGGTTACCGCGTTCTTGTCGCCGTCGACGGCGAGGATGCCCTGCGTCTTTACCGGGATCACGAAAAGGAGATCGACCTGTTGCTGCTGGACGTGGTGATGCCCAAAAAAGGAGGCCGTTATGTCTATGACGAGATCCGCGCCGTCCGCCCCGACATCCCCTGTCTTTTCATGAGCGGCTACAGCGAAAATGCCGTGCATACCAACTTTATTCTCAATCAGGGATTCAAGCTGATCCAGAAACCGTTCAGAAGCAATGATCTGCTGAAAATGCTGCGGGAAGAACTGGATCGCTCCTGAGCGACAGCGGAATTTCCTTTAAAAAAGAAACGCCGAAGTCCATGAAATGACTTGGCGTTTCTTAATACAGGTGCGA
>MVQR01000221.1 GCA_002067815.1 Syntrophus sp. PtaB.Bin001
CCTATGCGTAAGTGACAAGGAGGAAGAATGACTCACGATTTTCACTATTACATTACATTCATGTGTGCAAGGAATGCGGGATTTACCAAGGATGAGAGTCGGCAAATAGCCTTATGTGCTGACGGCGTCGATGGTGGCGATCCCGTATACGCGAAGGAACACGGCGACAGATACAAAACGATGAAAAGCCATCTTGCGGAAAGCCCTTACCGCCCGCTTACGGTGTATAATGTGGGAGATAAAGTCAATATGACACACAGTTTAGGCGGCAGTATCGCATCTATTCCGTGGATGGCTTTTCACTTTTTGCCGTCCTTGGAAGTCCGTAGTGACAAACTGTCAGTTGACGGAAACAACTACAGCATCGTCAGGCAGACACCCGGCAGAAAAACCCCGATGTTCGCCTTAAAAGACAATCCCAGGACAAGTAAACAAGAACTTTTGTTGAGTCAAGTCTTGGAAAACGGTTTGATTTGCACTCAAAATTCCATCTTCGCAAAAAAATTAATAAAAAATACTGCCGAAGAGAAAGCGAAAATAGCCAATCCTACGGAGCGCTTCGCTTTTCTTGGCGTCCGGGCTCATATTATCGCCGATCTTTTTGCCCATGAAGGTTTTGCCGGCTGCCGAAGTGTAAATGTGAATGCTCTGGTCCATGCCAATACGTTAAACGAAGAAGCAAGAGCCAAGAATCAACCCTTCTGCCTGGCTTATACTTTAGCCCGGACACAGGCAGCCGGGGCATCTATCGTAAAGGATCTGAAAATCGCCAGACTTGGCCATGGACAAGCGGGACAAAGACCCGACGAGCCTTTTGTAAAGTTCTCTTTCAAACGGGCTAAGGGTGAGGGCGACACTCTCGTAAAAGACAACTATGACTTGTTTGGCCGTGCATTCATGGCCGTCACGGAAGCATTGAAAGGCCGTGATGAAAAAAGACTCGGCAGTAAATATAAGGAATGGTACAAATTCGAGGACGAAGAGGGCTATCTTTACAAATGGAAGCAAATAAGGCCCGGCATGAATTCATCAAGGGAAAACAGGAGGCTTTTCCTGAGGCAGTTGGTCCTCTCCACCGAGAACGAGGGGACCGATACAAATGACGGCAATTTTTTTGACCTTGGCTTGCACGACGGCGGCGACTATTGGGCCTTCGGCAAGATGAATAACTCTCTTCTGCAGTTATTCTCAAAGGCGGCGAATAAACACCTCAAATGGTTTCACAGGACATTCTTTGAGTTGAGCGGCTGCACAATCGATCAATATATGCAGGTATCGGTATTGTGGCCCTTTCAGGACGATGACGACTGGCACGCAATTGAGATTAATCAGGCATTGATAAGTACACCGGACAAGGCGATAGAATTGAAAGGAACACATGGAAGCACCGGGGCCACTCTCAGCGGTACCCAGATCGGCACCCACTATATGGACTCGAAGATATTCCCGGAACTGGAGAAGAGAAAAGTGGCAGAAACTCTAAAACCCAGTGACGTATATTATAATATGGCCGACAGTCCGATCACTTTTTAACCTCAGCCGAAACTGCCTTCTTTCTCTATTTTGTTATTTATCTCATCAGCGGACTTAACCCCATTACGGTTAAGTCCGAATCTCTATTTACCAATCCTTACTCCGTCTAAGTACATTTCCCCCAATAAATAATATTTTTCCCGGCAACAAATCAGAACTGACCCGATTGTGAAAAATTTCACTATTTCATATTCATAATTAAAGAGTTTTAAGATCGTTCATATTAACAGCCGCGGGATCGGAACAACAGGCATTTGACTAAAAAACATAAGGTGTTTGGCGGATGTCTCAAGATTTAATATTTGAAAAAATAAGTACAAACAGTCTCTGCCGATGGTTTACCGTTCCTTTCTTGCTTTGGACATTGCTCTTTTCGGCAAACATTTTCGATTACTATGTTACACGGCACGTCCTGTCTCACGGTGGTTGTGAGCTGAACCCCATTGTAGAGATCCTTTTCAAGGTAGAAGGCTTCAATGCCGTTCTGACGACAAAGATCTTTTTTCTGACGATACTGCTTATCCTGCTGCCGTTCATTAAACATTGGAAGTTGATTCTCCTGAAGATCACCACCTTCGTATACTTGGCGCTTGCAACTTACCAGATTTGCGGAACATGCTTCGTATACTTCATCTAATCTCAGTCCTTTTTCATAAACTGAATTAAATACGGGTTAATCCTTATACGACCTATCTTAAATCTTATCTATCCGTAAGTAGATTTTTGCAAAAAAGTAAGGTTTTTTGAGGCAATAAATCCTAATAGGCCCCTATGGCATCGCATTATATTGTGTATTATCTAGAATTTATGCTTTCGATAAAAAAGGGCCACATGACAAGCTTGAGTTCACGGCATGCTGTTAAAAGTGACCTTAAACTCCAACAAAGTATTGTCATAATAAAGGAACGAGTCATGAAAAAGCTAAGCTTATTGATAATTGTGGGCTTTGTCTTTCAAGTGCTTTTTGCCTTGAACCCGATCCCATCAGCGGCGGAACAGCCGTCCGGAGAAGGAAAAAAAGGGATGACAGTCCTTTCGACGATGACCGAATCGGCTGCGGATGTTTATATCTTCCGTGATGGCGGCGATCTCGCAAGCTATGTTCCCTGTCCGGAACACAACATGGACCTCCTGCTCGACAAAAAGTCTTATTCCAGAAAGAGGATTGCCGCTTTACAAAAGTCCGGCAACGCGTCTTACGGCAAGGTCATCAAGTCAGCCTGTAAACGCTACACCGTTGATCCCGACCTTGTCCGGGCGGTGATCAAGGCGGAATCCAATTTCAATCCCGAAGCAGTATCGCCCAAGGGCGCTATGGGACTGATGCAACTCATGCCTGACACTGCCCGGGAAATGGGCGTTTCCGATCCTTTCAACCCGGTCCAGAATATCCACGGCGGCGTTGGTTATTTAAGCCGTCTGCTGAAAAACCTGAACGGCGACTTGTCTCTGGCCCTTGCTGCGTATAATGCCGGCCCTGAGCGGGTTAGAACCTACAAAGGAATACCGCCGTTTGAGGAGACCCTGAGTTATATAAACCGGGTTTTGGATTACTATCGTATCTTTAAAGGACAATAAGAAAACCTGATCATTCCGCTCCGTCTTCCTATTGTCCTCCTTCCGGCTTTTTTTCAAAGGCGAAACAATCCTGCCGCGTCAGCATGTATGGCGACTTTAAGCTCAGGAGAAAATAATGCTTGAAGTAATGCGGCATAGCCGGTAAACCAGACGTCGAATGGGAAAAAAAACAAATATAACATGACGTCTAAAGAAACGACTTTACCGGATTTCTAACTGCCGGCAAACATCGGATGCATCATGCCCCATCAACTCCACCCCAATGGTCGTCTTCAATGTACCTAGGGAGAGACAACAAATGAAGCTGTTCTTCAAAGCCATTGTTATCATGTTGATGTTGCTCTGTTCCATTCCAGCCTTGTCTGCTCAGGATGCGGGGTCTGAATGGAGTAACCTTAATAAGGAAGTTATGGAGCTCCGCCGGATCGGCAATTACGATCAGGCAGTTGTTGTTGCAAAAAAAGCCCTTGAAGTTGCCAGGAAGAATGGGCAACCAAATCATTCGGATGTTGCAGCAGGCCTGAACAACCTGGCCGAACTATATTTCATCCAGGGCCGGTATGAACAAGCCGAAACACTCTTCAAACAATCCCTGGCGATGCGGGAGAAAGTCCTGGGGCCGAATCACCCCCTTGTGGCCGGAATCTTGAACAACCTGGCATTGCTCTATCGCGCCCAAGGCCAATACGAACAAGCCGAAATTCACTTCAAACGTTCCCTGACAATAAGCAATAAAACTCTCGGGCCGGATCATGCCATTATAGCCGGCATACTCAACAACCTGGCCGAACTCTTTTACACGCAAGGCCGATACGAACAGGCGGAAATATTTTACAAACGCTCCCTGACAATGAGGGAAAAGGTCCTGGGACCTGAACATCCCGATGTGGCGGCAACACTGAATAACCTGGCCGAACTCTATCTCACCCAGGGCCGGTATGCGCAGGCCGAGTCGCTCTTCAAGAAATCCCTGGCAATGAGAGAGAAGCTTCTGGGGCTGGATCACCCTGATGTGGCGGCAACACTGAATAACCTGGCCAAGCTCTATCGCACCCAGGGACAGTATGTGCAGGCTGAATCATTCTTCAAACGATCACTGGCAATTTACAGAAAGGCGTTGGGGCCGGATCATGCCCTTGTAGCCGGGGTTCTGAGCAATCTTGCCGAGCTTGATCGCGCCCAGGGACAGTATGCAGAGGCCGAATCGCTATTTAAATATTCTCTGGCGATTTACAGGAAGGCGCTGGGACCGGAACATCCCCTTGTAGCCGCAAATCTTGAGCACCTGGCGGAGCTCTATTACATTCAAGGCCAATACGAACAGGCGGAACTGCGTTACAAACGATCCCTGGCAATGCGGGAGAAAGCGCTGGGACC
>MVQR01000222.1 GCA_002067815.1 Syntrophus sp. PtaB.Bin001
AAGAGAAGAGGAAGTCGAAGAGGGCGTGGAGATGGAGGATGTGGAAGAAGGGTTGACAGCCATGGTCGACAAATACGGTTGGGACAAGGTCAAAGATACGATTGCCCGAATGACCGCCAAGGAATAATGCCTGCCGTTATTGAGAACCACCTCTGATGATTTTTTGATCGTATCCGGAGGGAGACGGATTCGTTTCCTGCCGGAGCGCGAACTCGAAAATAGGATTAAGGAAGGAAACAGATGGAGACAGTAGCTCCTTTCAAAGAGATTATTACAGAAATAAAAGCGCACGGTGGAGACGCCTTCAAGAGATGCTTCCAATGCGGATTGTGCGACAGTGTTTGTCCCTGGAATCGGGTGACAAGCTTCAGTATGCGCAAGCTGGTCCGGGAGGCCACCTTCGGCCTGACGGACATTGAAAGCGAAGAGATGTGGCGCTGCACCACCTGCGGAAGATGTCCCCAGCAGTGTCCCAGGGACGTAAAACAGATTGAATCCGGGGTCGCTCTTAGGCGTATCGCCACGGAATACGGGGTTTTCCCCCATTCCGTCCGACCCATCAAGACCATCAGCGGCAGCCTTGTAGGTTCCGGCAACCCCTTAAACGAAGAGCGTGGCAAGCGGGCGAACTGGGCCGCCGGTCTCAATGTCCCGGAATTTACCGAGTATATGGATATTCTCTATTTCCCCGACTGCTATGCCTGCTATGACCCGCGCATGAAAAAAGTCGCCGTGGCCACGGCCAAGGTCCTGCAGAAGGCCGGGGTGAATTTCGGCATCCTCGGTGATAAGGAAGTCTGCTGCGGCGAGAGTATCCGCAAGGCAGGCGATGAGGAAGTGTTCAAGCGCCTCGCCAAGGAAAACATCAAAGCCTTTGTCGATGCGGGCGTAAAGAAGATCCTCGTGTCTTCACCCCATTGCTATCACACCTTCAAGAACGAGTATCCCGAATTCAAGGTGAACTTCGAGATAGTCCATATCACCCAGTTCCTGGCCCAGCTCATCGAGGAGGGCAAACTGGAGCTCACCGGTGAGTATGGCAAGAAGGTCACCTGGCACGACCCCTGTTACCTGGGGCGGCACAACGGCGTCTACGACGAGCCAAGGAAGGTTCTGAAGAAGGCCACCGGCCAGGAAGTTCAGGAACTGCCGGACCATCATGTAGCCTCTCTGTGCTGCGGCGGCGGAGGCGGCCGGATCTGGATGGAGACGGTCAAGGGCGAGCGTTTCTGCGATATCAGGATCGACGATGCCGTGAAGGTCGGGGCCGAGGTGCTGGTCACCGCCTGTCCGTACTGCATCACCAACTTCGAGGACAGCCGTGTCACCATGGGGCTCGATGACAAGATTGAAGTTAAAGAGATCTCCGAAGTGATCTCGGAATTGATTTAGAAAATCATCAAATCTGATGAGGTTAATATAAATGGAAAAAGCAAAAAGTAATTTAGGCGACGTAATGGTCGTCGGCGGTGGGATCAGCGGCATTCAGGCTTCACTCGATCTGGCCACGGCGGGTTTCAAGGTATACCTGGTGGAGAAGTCGCCCAGCATCGGGGGTCATATGGCCCAGCTGGATAAGACCTTCCCCACCAATGACTGCTCCATGTGAATTCTTGCACCCAAACTGGTCGAGGTCGGCCGGCATCCAAATATCGAGGTCCTGACTTACACGGAAGTTGATCGTGTAGCGGGAGAGGTGGGAGATTTCAAGGTAACGCTGAAGAGAAAACCAAGATACATCATCGAGGACAAATGTACGGGGTGTACGGTTTGTGTGGAGTATTGCCCGGTAGTTTATCCCGATGTCTACAATCAGGAGATATCGAAGAACAAGGCCATCCATGTCTATTTCGCCCAGGCCATTCCCCTGATTACTTATGTTGATGAAAGCTGTCTTTACCTGAAGGAAGAAAAATGTAAGATCTGCGAAGCCGTGTGCAAGGCGGACGCCATTGATTTCAATCAGGTAGAGGAAGAGATGGAGATCAAGGTGGGGGCGGTAATTCTGGCTGCCGGCATGGAACCCTTTGATCCCAAACTGAACAAAGAGTATCATTATGGCGAGTTCGCCAACGTGGTCACCGGTATGGACTTCGAGCGGTTGCTGTGCGCTACAGGCCCCTACGGCGGGGAGATTCTGCGCTCTTCTGATCTGAAGCATCCCCATAAGATCGCGTGGCTGTCCTGTATTGGTTCCCGCCGGGTAACGGAAGGCGAGAACAGCTACTGCTCCATGGTTTGTTGTACCTACAGCCAGAAGCATGCAATTTTGACCAAGGATCATGACCCCGAGGCGGAGTGTACGATATTCCATAACGATGTACGGTCCTACGGTAAGGATTTCGAGCGCTATGTCGACAGGACCGAGGCTCTTTCCGGGATTCGGTTCATTCGCAGTTATGTGTCCATCGTCCGGGAAGACCCGGTCACAAAGAATGTCATCGTCCGGTATTCGACACCCGATGAAGGAGTCAAGGAAGAAGAATTCGACATGGTGGTCCTGGCGGTCGGCTTGACTCCTCCGGTCGAAGCAATTGAGATGGCGAAGAAGTTCGGGATCGAACTCAACGAAACAAACAACTTCTGCAAGGTCGATCCCACGAATCCGCTACAGACGACAAGGCCTGGTGTCTTCGTCAGCGGCGGTTTCCAGGGTCCGCTGGACATTCCTGAGTCCGTTTTCAGCGCCAGCGGCGCTGGCTCCCAGGTCGGCGAGCTTCTGGACTACCGGCGTGGAGAACTTTCCACAGAAAGAATCTATCCCGAAGAAAGGGATGTCTCGTCGGAAGAGCCGAAGATCGGCGTGTTCGTGTGTCACTGCGGGGCCAACATCGGTAGGATAGTCAATGTTCCCGAGGTTGTGGAATACGCCCTTACGCTTCCTAACGTGGTCTATGCCCAAGAGCAGCTGTTTTCCTGTGCGACGAACTCCGCCCAGGAAATTACCGACAAGACCAGAGAACTGGGACTCAACCGCGTGGTTGTCGCGGCCTGCTCCCCCCGAACTCTGGAAATGCTGTTCCGGGACACCGTCCGGGAAGCTGGAATCAACCAGTACTACTATGAAATGGCCAATATCCGGGAGCACAACTCCTGGGTTCATCAGAAAGAAAAAGAAGAAGCGACACAGAAGGCCAAGGACCTCCTGCGGATGTCGGTCGCAAGATCCCGTCGTCTGCAGCCCCTGCAAGAATTTGATCTTCCCGTCAACAACAATGCTCTTGTCGTGGGCGGGGGAGTCGCCGGTATGGTTTGCTCTCTCTCCATAGCCGAACAGGGTCATGAAGTATACCTGATAGAGAAGGAGAAAGAGCTTGGAGGCAACGCCAGAAGAGTGTATTACACCCTTGAAGGTCTGGATGTTCAGGGCTATCTTAGTGAATTGAAAGAAAAGATTTACAAGAATCCCTTGGTGCATGTGTACACGGAAGCAACTATCACGGATGCCGCCGGTTATATCGGGAATTTCGTAACGACAGTAAAGTCGCCTCGTGGAATCACGGAGATCAAGCACGGGGCGTCCGTCCTTGCTATCGGTGCGGATGAATATAAGCCTACCGAATACCTATACGGCCAAGATGAAAGGGTTATGACGCAGCTGGAACTGGAAGGAAAGATCGCCGGTGAAGATGAAAATATCGCTAATGCCCAGAGTCTGGTGATGATCCAGTGCGTCGGTTGCAGAAATGAGGATCGGAATTACTGTTCCAGAATCTGCTGCACCCATGCCGTCAAGAACGCCTTGAAACTGAAGGAGAAGAATCCTGAAATGGATATCTACATCCTCTTCAGGGATATGAGAACGTACGGGTTGTCCGAGGATTATTACCGGGCAGCATCGGAAAAGGATGTGAAATTCGTCCGCTTCGAGCCGGCAGATGCGCCTCAGGTGGAAGCGGTCGTGGAGGAAGGGCGGCCTGTTTTAAGGGTAACCGTACCTGATCCTATTTTAGGTCAATATATGGCTTTGGACGCCGACTATCTTGTCTTGTCCGCCGCGACGCTCCCCTCTGCTGCAACGAAGGATGTCGCCGCGCAGTTCAAGGTTGTGTTGAGTTTAGACGGCTTCTTCAAGGAAGCCCATGTCAAACTGCGGCCGGTTGAGTTTGCCACCGACGGTGTTTTCCTTTGCGGTTTGGCCCAATATCCCAAGCATATCACGGAAACGATCAACCAGGCTTACGGAGCGGCCGGCCGGGTACTGACTCTCCTGTCCCGCGATACGGTCACCGCTTCAGGTTCCGTCTGCGAAGTGAACGAGAAGCAGTGTATGGGCTGCGGCGCCTGTGCGTCGGTCTGTACATACGGAGCCATCGAACTGGTTGAGACGAAGCAGGGTAAAAAGGCGACCATGAATCCGGTTCTTTGCAAGGGCGATGGCCTGTGCAACTCCATGTGTCCGACAGGAGCGATTTCCCTGCGGCACTATACCGAAGATGAACTTTTGAGTCAGATTGACGCAATCGTTCCGGAGCGGGTGGCAGCT
>MVQR01000223.1 GCA_002067815.1 Syntrophus sp. PtaB.Bin001
GCAGCATTTTGAGCATTTTTACCCGATTCGGATCGGACAAAGCCTTTGTCACCTTCAGAAAGTCTTTCATGACTGAAAACTCCATATTCTTTTTTGGTAATATAGAAAGGCGACAACCTCTTGTCAAGGTAAAATTACCTCTGTAGTCGCACTACTTACTATGGGGCGGAAATGAGTTTAATTCCGAATGGGCAAAAGACATCCTGATCCCGAATCCACACCCGGGATCAAAGAACAAGGGTGGTTATGAAGGTCTTCAGTTCGTTGAGATTCCGACAGGAGCGGACTTCGTCGCAGAAGGTTCGATAAGTCTCAATGGCGCTGTCGCCGACGCTCCAGAGGCTTTCCGGCTCCGGATTAAGCCAGATCACGCGGCGGCAGTGTTCCCGCATCTCCTCCAGAATTTGCGCCCTGGGATCGAGGAAATTTGTCCGCCCGTCGCCCAGGATAATCAAGGTCGTCTTCTTATCCAAGATATCGATAAATTCTTTCTGAAACTGGGAAAAGGCTGCTCCGTAATCGGAGATCTCCGTGTCCTCGTCGACGTGGTCGCGGACTTCTCCATTGCCGTAAACCACATAGCTCGGCAACTCCAATTTGAACCTGGCCATGATTCGGTCAATGGCATCCATGATATTATGGTCTTTCATGGTCTCACTCACGTCCGTCACCCGGGCGATGAAAACGAAGCTCCGGACCCGGCTCAGGCAGTCCTGGATGGAATAGAGAATGTTAAGCATGAAGGGAACGGCCTGCCATACGGAATAAGAGACGTCGCAGAGGGCCACGATCTTCGTCTTCCGCTTCTGCCGCCGGCGGAAGAAAATTTCCAGAGGAATGCCTTCATAATGGGCGGCGCGCTGGAGCGTTTTCTTGATGTCCACAACACCGCTTCGCTTTCTGCGATACTGCCTGGCGACAAGATCACGCAGCTTGCGAGCCAGACGTTCTATGGCCTGATGAACCTCGCGGGCCTCCTCGCGGCTGAGCTGGGAAAAGGGGATTTCCTCCAGATTCCTGGTCCGCCCGGGGGCATGATCGGCATCTGCTGCCGGCAAACTCCGGCCGGGGGGGGCGTCTGCCTGCACCTGACCGGCAATCCCCAGCCGTTCCAGCAGGAGATCGTCGAGACTCCGCTTCTCGATATCGGCGCCCTCAAAATCACTTGCCGTCAGGAGCTTGCCTGCCCTGGGTAAAATCTTCCGCTGAATGGCAGAGAGGATGTCGGAAAAGGAAAGTTCCGGCATATCAGCTTCGAGATCCAGGATTTTCTGGAGCTCCCGCAGGAACGCAGCTCGATTGCCGGCCAGAAAATCGAGAAACTCCAATGCCGTAGCCGAATTAGCCGCTTCCCGGCCGAAGGCGTCGACCAGATCGACCAAACGGTTGGACAGGGCTCGGGAGCGCAGGTCATCCGCTCCGATTTGCAGGGTGTGGAAAAAAAGATCGTAGATTTTGTCAAAAAGTTCCTGATCTTTCGCCTCTTTGACGAAATTGGTCCGCAGTGCCGCACGAAAAGGTTCTTCGGGTGAGAAATCGATCAACTCCAGGCACCGGACTGCGTTAATGACTTCCGATGTGGAGACTCTCAATCCCCCGGCCCGGCACAGAGATGCAAACTGCAGGATGGCTTGAAGCATAATTTGCCCCCTTATGCTGTACAGAAACCATCTTTCGGCGGCTGGGAAAAATGATCCCGGACCTTCTGTGCGTCCGCTTCGCTTTTGCACAGGACATTCAGGGTGCCAGTGACGACTTCCGGCTTGATCTCAAATATCTGCAGGGCGATGAGCGATCGTGTCCAGTCCACGGTTTCCGAAACGCAGGGTTTTTTCTTCAGATCCAATCCCCGAATCGTCCGGACGGCCTCCACGATCTTTTCGGCAAAAACCCGGTCGATGCCGGGGAACTTTACCTCTAAGATGCCCAATTCCCGCTCTTTATCCGGGTAGTCAATGTGCAGATAGAGGCAGCGGCGCTTGAGGGTGTCGCTTAGCTCCCGGAAGGCGTTGGAGGTGAGAAAAACGAAGGGAATGTGCCGGGCGCTTTTCGTCCCGATCTCGGGAATGGTCACCTGGAAGTCACTGAGCAGCTCCAGCAGAAAGGCCTCAAACTCCGGATCTGACTTGTCGATTTCATCGATCAGGAGCACAGCCGGTTTTTCGGAGGTAATCGCCTGCAAAAGCGGACGGGGATGGACGAACCGCTCGGAAAAAAAAGCGTCTTCCTGAAGGGCAATCCGGTCCATCGCCTCGGGGAGCGTCCGCGCGTCGGCGATAATGTCCTGGATCTTTTCCTTCAGCATCTGGGTGTAGAGGAGCTGTTTGGAATACTCCCAGTCATAGAGGGCCTTGCTCTCGTCAAGTCCTTCATAACACTGGAGACGGATCAGCTCCCGCCCCAGCGCCTTCGCCACAGCCTTGGCCAGTTCCGTTTTACCCACTCCCGCCGGCCCTTCGACAAGAATCGGCTTGTAAGTTGCTCCCGCCAGGAAAACGACCGTGGCGATTTCCGGCGAAGAAATGTACCCGACCCCCCGGAGCTTTTTGTCTGCATCGGCAACATTTTTAAAGTTCATACGAAGCCTCCTCTTCACCAGGTAGTGTGGGATAGTATCACACAAATTCTAATTAATTTCTAATGCTTAGTTTGCCTACCATTAAGATGGTAAAATAGCTCCTATCTATAAAAGAGCTAACAATCCAGAAAAGGCAACCATCAACTTGGCTTCAATGGTGAAAATATTCCTCCTACCCTGCACCCAAATCTGCATTATTTAATTTCTCAATGATTTCACCATTATTAAAAGGCATATAGAATTATTATTTATAAGTATATTGAATTTGACATATACGCTCAAAAAATATACGTCACCTCCGTGGCTTCAGGTTGCACAAACAACTATTTTGCTGATGATAATAAATTTTATAAAGGAGGAAGATAGACACAATGGCAGGTAAAATGAAGCGAATAGTTCAGTATCTTTTGGGATTAATTATTCTTTCCTTGGTTGTTTCCGTATCGGCAGTGTCAGCGGGAGAAGGAAAAACAGACAACTCTGCGGATTGGTTCTACCCGGAGTGGGCGGCTAAAGCCAAATATAATACGTCGGTGGCCGTTTGGGATACAGACAGCGCTTTGGGTCGTTATTCCACCACTACGAAAGAGATCGGGCTCAAGGATCTTGCCAGGATTCATGGCCATCTTTGTGACGGCCTGGTCATCAGCTACATCGAAATCAAGGCTGTCCTGAATAAATTATTTCCTGACGGCAAAGTGGATAGAACAGACTTGCGCGTGGTTTCTAAAAACGGTCCTTGCTGGGTTGACGCGGTAAGTTTTATGACCGGGGCAAGAATTAATTTCCAGACGCTTCGTATTGACGCCTCCGTGGGAGATGGGTTCATTATCCAAAAAATCTCTACAGGAGAAGCTTATTCCGTTCATCTGAAACCTGGCGTATTCCCTGCTGAGCAGGCAAAGTTGGAAAGTAAGATTAGAAAAGCAAGAAGCCAGGGTCAAAATGTATCGGCAAGGGATATCGATATTGTTGAAGGCATGGCCGATGATCTAAGTAAACGTTTGCTTAACACTCCCCCTGATGAAATCCTTACAATCAAATCGTTGCCTGAATACAGATTTGCTTTCAACGATATGTTCGGAGGTCGTGGCGACATCGTAAATAAAAATATGCCCAGATGATCCGGCAATAATGAAAGAATAAAGGCCGGGAGCAACGGCCCGGCCTTTATTCTCTAACATTTCTCAACCAACCCTCTCTGAAATAGTTTGAGTATTTTGTCCTGATTATTCCTAGACAACTCTCTATTAGCTGACACCTATTTTTTAGTCAGTGTCTCAAATAAAGCTTCCACACGAGTACGGATCTGCTCTACATCGCCTTGAGAATAATCTGTTTCAATCTTCAAGAACGGCATATTATATTTTCCTGTCACGTGCTCTTTGATTTTGTATGATTCGATATTATATGAATGGCAAGCATGGAGAACCACATCGACTACAATATCCGGTTTGAAACGCTCGATCATTCTATCCAACTCCACCAGACGGCGGTTATTCGGCGTCATGCAGGAGCAAGGAATACTCAGATAACGGCTTGCTATGGCAGCATAAGGATCTGGAGTGTTTTCGGCAATAAGACCGTTAAATGATTTCATGCCGGTACACGAATCCAAAACAACAATGACCCCACCGACCTCCTCAATGATTTTAAACACTTTTGTAGCATCACCGCCAACAGGACAGCCTGTCACCAACACACGTGGAGAATCTGCCTTTCCGTGATAAACTCCTCCAGCAACTCTCTTCTCCAGCTTGGCAACGCAATCGTTGAGCAAACCAAACATATCTTTTGCATTAGCCGACTGCGCCAGAAAAGTCAGATCATAGAGCTCATTCCAGCTCACCGGCGAGGGCTT
>MVQR01000224.1 GCA_002067815.1 Syntrophus sp. PtaB.Bin001
TGTTCTCCATGGAAACCGCACTTTTTTGCTTCAGGATGAACACGGCCAGATACGGGATGCCTATTCCATTGCCGCCGGTCTGGATTATCCCGGAGTCGGTCCGGAACACAGCTATTTTTCCCAGGTCGGCCGCGCCTCTTATGTTACGGTGACGGATGAAGAAGCGGTGGAAGCTTTCAAGGCACTTTCTCGGTATGAAGGGATCATCCCCGCTATGGAAAGCGCCCATGCCGTTGCTTACGCCATGAAAACAGCGCCGACGCTCAAAGGAGATCAGATTGTCCTGGTCAATCTTTCCGGCCGAGGGGACAAGGATGCGGAAGAAATCGCCAAACGAATGGAGGAATTATAAACTCATGGGCAGGATAGCGCAAACCTTCCAGCGATTGAAAGACAGAGGAGAAAAAGCCCTAGTGGCCTATATAACGGCTGGTGATCCCGATCTCGATAAAACCCGGGAGATTATTATCGGGCTTAAGGAAGCGGGCGTGGATATTCTGGAAATCGGGGTTCCCTTTTCCGATCCCACCGCCGACGGCCCGGTCATCCAGGCGGCCGCCCAGCGCGCCCTGAAAAAGGGGGCAAATCTGGCCGGAATTCTCGATATGATAGAAGACCTGCGAACGTCGATGGACCTGCCGGTGGTCCTCTTCGGCTATTATAACCCCATTTACGCCTATGGAATCGAGCGCTTTGCCGACCGGGCACAGACTGCCGGCGTCGACGGTCTGCTGGTGGTCGATTTGCCCCCGGAGGAAGCCGGGGAACTACGCAGGGAAACGGATAAAAGAGGACTGGATTTTATTTGCCTGATCGCACCGACCACGTCCGATGACAGAACAAGCATGATTGCCCGCCAGGCGCAGGGATTTATTTATTACATCTCCATTACGGGGGTGACTGGGACGGTAAAGCCCGACAGCGAAAATGTCAAGAAGGACATTCAGAAAATCAGATCGTTTACTGATATTCCTTTGGTAGTCGGGTTCGGCATTTCCACGCCGGAGCAGGCCGGGGAATTTGCCCCTCTGGCGGACGGAATCGTCATCGGCAGCGCCTTCGTGAAATTGATCGCCGAACATGCGGATAGCCCCGATCTGGTGAAAGAGATATCTTGTATGGCCGGAAAGATCAAGGAAGCGATGCGGCGTTGAAGATATTCTGCTTGACAAGATATACGTACTGTGTTTTTATCTGATTCAGTTTTTTAAATCGCCGCTTCATTGAGGATGAGGGGGCATCGGAGAACGGAAACGGTAATGGACGGAAAGAGCAAACAGATAAATCGTAACTATTTTAGCTATTATTGGTACTTTTATCTGGAGATCTGTCCATTGCTTGGGGTAGGTTGAAATAACGGATTAAAAAATACCAAGCCATGGGCAGATCGAAAGAGAAGCTGCCCATGGCTTTTTTATTTTGTGGCCATGGGAGCAGCGCTCACCATGGCCATTTTTATTTCAATTCTAAATCAAAGCGCTATCTTTGTTGGCTTCGTTATAGGCCCCTCGACGTACGTTATCGTACGCCTTAGTCGCCTCTGCTTCGCCGCCTTGATATCATCTTTGATCTTGAACTGAAATTTGTCGCCGTTAAATAAGGAAAAAGCGACAGAGGAGAAAAATACCATGATTATCGTCATGAAAAGAAATGCAACGGAAATCCAAATCGATCATGTCGTTCGCTGGGTGGAGTCAATCGGCTACAAGGCCTATCCGTCCAACGGTGCGGAGCAGACAGTTGTCAAAGCGATCGGGGGCGAGCGCGGCGGAGAGGAATTGAAATACCTGGCCGCCTTGGACGGCGTGGAGAAAGTCGTGCCTATCCGTAAACCTTACAAACTGTCCAGTCGGGAAGCCAAAGAGGAGGACACGATTGTCAGAGTAGGTGATGTCAGAATCGGGGGCGGGGAGTTTGTCGTAATGGCCGGGCCATGTTCTGTGGAAAGCGAGGAACAATTGCTGGAAAGCGCTTACATCGTTAAAAAAGGTGGAGCCCATATCCTGCGCGGAGGTGCCTTCAAACCGAGAACATCGCCTTACAGTTTCCAGGGATTGGAAGAGGATGGCCTGAAACTGCTGGAAAAAGCACGGGAGAAAACGGGGATGCCGGTGGTTACGGAGGTTGTCAATCCTGCCGACGTCGATCTTGTCGAGTCCTATGCCGATATCCTCCAAGTGGGCGCCCGGAATGTTCAGAACTTCGCCCTTCTGAAGAAAATCGGGCAGTCCCGCAAACCGGTCCTCCTGAAAAGGGGAATGATGACTACCATCGAAGAACTGCTCATGTCTGCGGAATACATCTTGTCGGCGGGAAACGATCAGGTTATCCTCTGTGAAAGGGGTATCCGGACCTTTGAAACGGCGACCCGCAACACCCTGGACATCAGCGCTGTGCCCGTGCTGAAGGAATTGACCCACCTGCCGGTCATCATCGATCCCAGCCATGCGACGGGGCATTGGCGGTATGTTATTCCCTTGTGCCGGGCGGCCCTCGCCGTCGGCGCCGACGGCGTGATCGTGGAAATGCACCCGCAGCCGGAAAAAGCCTTCTGCGACGGAGCGCAGTCTCTGAAGCCGGAGACGTTTTACGAGTTGATGGAAGAAATGAAAAGGATGGAATATCTCATGAAAGCCACGGAAAAGGTGTTGGTATGATGCGGATCAAGGTTCATCTCGACAAACGGCTCTCCGAGTCCCATGAAATATGTATCGGTTACGATTTCCAGGATCGAATCGGTCTCCTGATTGTGAAAGATCATCCGGCAAACCGCTATGTCATCGTTACCGACTCGAATGTATCGGGGCTTTATGGGAAGAATTTTCTTGAAAAACTCAGAGACCTGGGCCTTCCCGTCGAACTTCTGGAATTTTCCGCCGGAGAAGGTTCGAAGACGATGGATACGGCACTGGCATTGACCTCAAGACTTCTGGAACTCGGTGTGGATCGGCATTCGCTGCTGCTGGCCCTGGGAGGCGGGGTAGTCGGCGACCTGACGGGATTTGTCGCATCAATCTATATGCGCTCAGTCCCTTTTATCCAGCTTCCTACGACGTTGATGGCCCAGGTGGACAGCAGTATCGGCGGCAAGACGGCGGTCAACCTTCCCCAAGGGAAAAACCTTCTGGGAACCTTTTATCAGCCGAAGCGGATTTTCATCGATCTCAAATTTTTGGAAACGCTTTCCGACGACGAGTATCTAAACGGGGTGGCGGAGATCGTCAAATACGGGCTGATCGACGAGCCTGGATTCTTTGAACTTCTCGAAAAGGAAGTTCCTGCAATCCGGGCGAGAAACCGGGAACTGCTGGAGAAAGTCATCGAACGGTCCTGCCGGATTAAAAAGGGCGTCGTGGAGATCGATGAACAGGAGTCGGGATTCCGCCGGATCCTCAATTTCGGTCATACTCTTGGACATGCCATAGAAGCCGCTTCAAATTTCACCCTGGCTCACGGAAAGGCGGTTGCAATGGGCATGATCGCGGCAGCGGGCATTTCCGTGGAATCCGGTTTCCTCACACCGGCCGAAAGAGACCGGATCGAAAAGCTGATCGGGAATCTCGGTCTTCCCGTCCGGCTTCCGGAAGGCATCTCCCAGTCCGCTGTCCTGGAAAGGATTGCTCTGGACAAGAAGAAAGAGGGGAGCGATCTGCCCTTTGTTTTGTTGAAAAAGATCGGTATACCCTTTATCAGTAAGGGAGTTGATAAATCTCTGCTGGAGAAAATTCTGGGAGAAATGAAATCATGACCGACAAGTCACTGGAAGTGCTGCGGAAATCAATCTCTGACACGGATACCCGCATTGTTGAACTTCTCAATGAGAGGGCCGCACTGGCCCTCGAAATCGGCAGGAAAAAAGCCGATCTGGGAATGGAAATTTATGATCCCGTGCAGGAGGAACAGGTCTACGGCCGTCTTGCCCAGTTGAATAACGGGCCCATGCCTGTTTCAGTTTTGTCCGCCATTTTCAGCCAGGTCGTTGCCGCTTCCCGCTATCTGCAGAATACCCTGACGGCGACGCTTACGCCCTGGCACGAAAAGGACGGGCTGGGCCGGGTCAAGGTCTGTATTCCCGTGGTAGGGCCCGGGTGGGACGAGGCGTTGCAGCAGATAAATTCGGCTGCGCCCCTGGCGGATCTGCTGGAATTGAGGATGGATCTGATAACCGACGGGAATCTGAAGGATCTTGTTAGAGAAATCCGGAGGAATCCATTTCCCGTCAAAATTGTAGTAACTAATCGTAAAGGGGAAGAAAGCGGGCTTCAACCAGTTCTGGAAAATAAGAAAAACGATAGGGAACGGATTGCCCTTTTGCAGGAGGCGGTTATTCTGGGGGTTGACTACGTCGATCTGGAGCTTAGTACACCGGTTGACCTGCGGGAGTCGCTTAAGGTTCTTATCG